>JANYLF010000132.1 GCA_025357995.1 Acidimicrobiia bacterium
CGCCACGCGCCCGCGATCGTCGCGAGCTCGCCGGCATCCGACAGCCCGTACTCCACAGCTTGCGTCGCGAATGACGATTGCTCCACGCGGTCGGCCCAGACTCCGCCCCACCAAGCACGCGATTCGGGATCGGCGTAGGTCCAAGTGGAGCTCGACGCAATCACGTCGGTGAATCCCGCCTGCTGCGCCCACCCCAGCAGAAAGCGTCCGGCATCGGGCTCGCCGCGATTGTGTCGAGCGATCGCGTGATACAGCTCGTTCCAACGCGTGAGCAACGGATCGAGTGGCGCCCACGAGAAGCACGAGTAGTCGCCGTCGCGCACCGCCACGATGCCGCCTGGCATGCGCACGCGCCGCATCTCCCGCAACGCGCCGACGGGATCGGAGAGGTGTTGCAACACTTGGTGTGCGTGCACGACGTCGTACGACGCGTCGGGATCGTCGAGCGCGTACACGTCATCGACCGCGAAGCTCACCTGCTCGGGGTGGTCGTTGACGGCGTTGGCCGCCTCGATCGCGTCGGGCGCGGCATCGATGCCCCGCACCCGGCCGGGCGCGACGCGCGCCGCCAGGTCCATCGTGATGTTCCCAGGGCCACACCCGACGTCGAGGATGGTCTGACCCGCGTGCAGGTGGGGGAGCAGGTACGCCGCCGAGTTCTCCGCGGTCCGCCACCGATGGCTCCGCAGCACCGACTCGTGATGCCCATGTGAGTACCGATCGCTCATAGTCAGTGATCGTGGCAGGCGGGAGTCGTCCACGTTGGCGGATTTTGCCCGCTACGGTCGGCCCGGACCCAAGGAGATGCAGTGACTGAGCTTTCGTTGACCGAGGGGCCCGTGGAGATCATCGGCGCGCTCGACTTCGACCGGACCGACACCGGGATCGTGCCGCGCCGCCTGCCGGCGTGGACGCGGCCGCAGATCCCCGACCTGTTCATGGAGTTCATGGTCACGCTCACCTCAGGTGTGCGCGTGGCGTTTCGTACCGACTCGCCGTGGATCGAGCTCGACGCGATGCCTACCGGGTTCTCCATCGTGGGCATGCCCGCGATCCCGACCACCTTCGATTTGGTGGTCGACGGTAGACGGGTCGCGCGCGAGGCCGGGTCCTTTGGCACGCGACTCGTGATCGATCTCGTCACCGGTGATCTTCAGGTGGAGCCCGGTGATCCGGTGAGTCTGCGCTTCGACGAAATCGGTGAGCTCGGTGGCGCGAAGAAGGAGGTCGAGATCTGGTTGCCACAGTCGGCCGCAACCGAACTGCGAACGTTGCGCGTGGCCGACGGCGCGCGGGTCGAGCCACCCTCCCATTCCCGGCGGCGTTGGGCCCACTACGGGAGTTCGATCAGCCACTGCATCGAAGCGCACGGCCCGACCGACATTTGGCCGGCGGTCGCGGCGCGTGCGGGCGATGTGGAGCTCATGCAGTTCGGCCTCGCGGGTCAGTGCCATCTGGATCAATTCGTCGCGCGCGCGATCGCCGCGCAACCCGTCGAGCTCATCAGCCTCAAGGTCGGCATCAACGTCGTGAATGCCGACAGCCTGAAGGATCGCACCTTCGGGCCCGCGCTCCACGGCTTCCTCGACACGCTGCGCGACGCGCATCCGCTCACGCCGATCCTCGTGGTGTCGCCGATCATCTGCCCGATGGCCGAGGATCATCCCGGCCCGACGATCCCCGACGGCAAGGGTGGATTCCGGATCGTGCCGGGTGGTCCGGCCGAGTTGCGGGCGACGAGCCTCACCTTGCGCCGGATCCGTACGATCGTTTCCGAGACCGTCGCGGGCCGCCAGGAACGGGGCGATACGAACCTCCACTCTCTCGACGGTCTGGAGCTCTTCGGCGAGTCCGACGCGGCCACGCTGCCCGACGGCCTCCACCCCGATGGCGACGGCTACCTCCGGATCGGCGAGCGTTTCGCGGCCCACGCCTTCGCCCCCGACGGCCCGTTCTCGCGGTAGGGAGTACCGTCGGCGCTCGGTCGGAAGGGGAGGCATCGATGCCGTATGTGAGTGGTCGCATCATCCACGACGCCGATGCGCACATCATGGAGACGCCCACCTGGTTGCGCGACTTCGCGGATCCGTCGGTGCGGGATCGGATCGAACCCCTCTCGCTCGCGGGCGGCAACGAGTTACAACAGACCGGCGATCCCGAGGATCAGCTCCAGGACCTCAATGCCGCGTTCGACAAGATCGCGCGCAAACACGCGTCGGCGGAATACCGCGCGACGGAAGCCGCGGAGATCATGGCGCGCAAGAACTTCGCCGCCACCGGTTCGTTCATTCCCGACGACCGTCCGCGTGCTCTGGACCTGCTCGGCTTTCAGAGCCAGTTGATGTTCAACACGTTCCACAACCGTCGGCTGCACGATTGGGAACACCGCGCCGACCTCGACTTCGCGTACGGCGCGGCCCGCGCGCACAACCGCGGGATGGTCGAGTTCTGTTCGGTCGACGTCCGCTTGCTGCCCACTTGTTACGTCCCACTCGTAGACTTCGACCGCGCCGAAGTGATGGCGCGTGAATCGATCGCCATGGGCGCGGCGGCTCTACTCGTCGCGTCGGGATGTCCGCCGAACCATTCGCCGAGTCACCGGTCGCTGGATCCCGTGTGGGCTCACGCGCAGGATGCCGGTATCCCGATTGTGTTTCACGTGGGCGGCACGGGCGACCTCATCGACGCGGCGTACTTCACGAACGGCTTGCCGATACCGCCGGACTTCCACGGTGGCGAGGAGAACTTCCGCTCCGTCGACTACATGGGCATTCCCGGTCCGCCCGCGCAGACGCTCGCGACCATGATCTTCGACGGCGTGTTCGACCGCTTCCCCGCACTCAAGGTCGGCGTCATCGAACAAGGCGCGATCTGGGTGCCGTCGTGGATGCGTCAGATGGAATCCGCTTTCGATGCGTTCCATCGCCACGAGGAACGCATCAAAGCACTCGAGCTGCGCCCGTCGGAGTACGTGCGCCGACAGATGCGGTTCACGCCGTATCCCACCGAGGACGTCGGTTGGATCATCGAACAGGCCGGTCCGGAGGTGGCGATGTTCTCGTCCGATTACCCGCACGTGGAGGGTGGCCGCAAGCCCTACGAGCGGTTCGAGGCGTCACTGGGCGATGCGAACGACGCAGTCCGTCGAGCGTTCTACTGTGACAACTTCCTCGACCTGATGGGGTCCGCGGCGACCGCACTCGCGGCCTGAGTTGCGCCCGAGGCGAACGAACCCGGCGCGGGCGCGCGAAAATGTCACGATGATGCAGGGATTCGTTCGCCCGGACTTCGCCGACGTGGCCGTCGCTTTGCGCGCGACGTTGAAGCACAAGCGCGGCGGAGGCGGCGCGGCGGCGGTGTACTTCCGCGGCGAGAAGGTGGTCGACATCTGGGCCGGCACCCGCGATCCCGACGGTCGGGCGTGGGAGGAGATCACGACCGCGATGAGTTGGTCGACCTCGAAGGGCGTGGTCGCGACGGCCGCGCACCGGCTCGTCGACCAGGGTCTGCTCGATGTGGATGCGCCCGTCGGCGAGTACTGGCCCGAGTTCAAAGCCGCGGGCAAGGAAGACATCCGCGTCGCGCACCTGCTCGACCACTCGGCCGGGATGCACGCGTTGCGGGGTGTGATCACGAACGTCGACGAGCTGATGGACTGGGACCGCACCACTGCCGCGCTCGCGGCGGCGGCACCCGCGTACCGCGCGGGAACGCGGCACGGCTATCACGCGATCACGTACGGCTTCCTGGTCGGCGAAGTGTTGCGGCGGGTCACGGGACTCACCGTCAACGAAGTGGTGCAACGCGAGATCGTCCAACCGCTCGCGCTCGACGGCATGTCGATCGGCGCGCGTGGTCCGGCCCGCGAGCACGTTGCCACCTTGCTCACCTCATGGCCCGATCCGGACCGCACCGAGCGGGTGGTCGCCCGACTCGACCACGCGAAGCGATTCCAGATGCCGCTCGACGCCTTCCTGATCGATGGAATGCCGGAGGCGATCGCGTCGGGTGCGATCTACGACGCTGAAGTCCCCGCGATCAACGGCTGTTTCACCGCGCGTTCGTTGGCGCGGATGTACTCCGCGCTGGCCACCGACGAGCAGGTGGCAGGAAGTTCGTTCATCTCGTCGCCGACGATGCAGCGCGCGACCGCGGTGCGGACTACCGCGCGTGATGCGATCATCGGGTTCCCGATGCGGTGGCGCCTCGGCTACCACATGGCCGCGACCATCCGTGGCGTCCGTCCGCACGGTTTCGGCCACTTCGGTCTCGGCGGCTCCGGCGCATGGGCCGATCCTTCGCTTGAGTTGGCCGTCGCCATGACGTGCAATCGCATGGCCGGGACGCCGTTCGGCGACCAACGCCTCCTCAAGGTCGGTGCGGCAGCCGTGAAGAGCGCGCAGCGCGCGTGAGCGAACGCCGACCGCGGCCGGGGCACGGTACGACCTAGCCTGCCATCGTCGTTCACGTCATGGGGGAAGCAATGAGATCGATCGTGCGCACGAGTGGTGTCCTCGCGTTGGGCGCGGTGCTCACGTTGAGTGCCTGTAGCAGCGGCTCCACGGCCAAGGCTTCCAACGTGAACGCGCGCGAAGTGAAGGCCAAGGTGGCGATCACAGACCCGACTTCGGTGCCCGCGGCAAAGTCGTCCGGTTGTGGTGCCGGCGCCGCGGGCATCGCGAAGGGTCAGACCAAGGAGAACATGACCTCCGGCGGTGACGCGCGTTGGTACTTCCGGCAGGTGCCGCCCGCCCACGACGGCATCAGGCCGGTGCCCCTCGTGCTCGATCTTCACGGGTACAGCGAAGGCGCGCAGATCCACCTCATGATGAGTGGGCTCTCCACGTTCGGCGACACGAAGGGCTTCGTCACGCTCACGCCGCAGGGCACGGGTCCCGTCGCGCGGTGGGACACCACGCTCGGATCCAAGGATTTGAAGTTCCTCGGTGACCTGCTCGACACCGCGGAATCGCAGCTGTGCATCGACACCAACCGAGTGTTCGTCACCGGCTTGTCCAACGGCGCGTTCATGACGTCGGCCATGGCGTGTCAGTTCAACGACCGGATCGCGGCGGTCGCACCGGTTGCCGGGGTACGCACGATCAAGGGTTGCACGTTCAAGCGGTCGGTTCCGCTCGTCGCGTTCCACGGCACCGGCGATCAGTTCGTGACGTTCGACGGTGGACTCGGCCAGAAGGCGCTTGACCTCCCCGCGCCGGACGGCTCGGGCAAGAAGCTCGGCGACACCTTGACGCCGGCGCAGCGCACGGCACGGAGCGGCGATTCGATCCCGACCATCATGGCTGCGTGGGCGAAGAGGAATGGCTGCGGTAGCGCGCACCCGACCGAGGAGACGATCGCGACCGATGTCACCAAGGTGACGTATCCGTGTCCGCAGGGCGCGGAGACGATCTTGTATCGGGTCACGGGCGGCGGTCACTCGTGGCCTGGCAGCAGCTTCTCGCAGACCATCGTCAACATCGTCGGTCCGACGACGATGAACGTCAACGCCGACGAAATCATGTGGGCATTCTTCGTGAACCACCCACTCACTCCCGCGAAGTAGCGGCCGCGCCGTGGGTGACGCACCGTTGGTGGAGCTCGATGGCGCGACCGTACGGGGCAGGGCCGCGCTTCCCGGTGCAGTCGACTCGTTTCTCGGCCTTCGGTTCGCGGCGGCGCCGGTAGGTCCACTCCGGTTCATGGCACCGGTCGCGGCACCGCTCCGGGGCGCGATCGAGGCGAACGGGTTCGGTCCGGCTGCGCCGCAGTTCCCGGGGATGGGCACGGTGCCCGGCGACGTCACCTCCGCGGCGATGGACGAAGACTGCCTGTTCCTCAACGTCTGGACACCCACCCAGCCTGGCCCTCACCCGGTGTTCGTATGGTTCTACGGCGGTGGGTTTCTCGGCGGGGCCACGAGCGATCCGACGATCGACGGCGCGCGCCTCGCCGCACGCGGTCCGATGGTGGTGGTGACCGCCGCCTACCGAGTCGGCGCGCTGGGCTTCCTCGGGCTGGGTGACACCAACTGCGGGTTCCGAGATCAACGCGCCGCGCTCGAGTGGGTCCGCGACCACATCGCCGCGTTCGGCGGCGATCCGCGCAACGTGACAGTCGCGGGCGAGTCGGCCGGTGGCGGGTCGGTCCTCCACCTCCTGGCGGCACCGAGCACGGCGGGTCTGTTCGGTCGCGCGATCATCCAGAGCGGCGCAACCGACTACACCCGCACCCGAGACGAGATCGCGCGTGTCACCGACATCTTCTGCGCCGCGCTCGACGGCGAGGACCCCCGCGCGGTGCCGTGGCCACGCATCGTCGAAGCACAGGGCCAGGCGATGATGCCGTTGATGGCGGAGATGGCGCGGATGCCCTTCCATCCGTGCGTGGACGACGATTTGCTGTCGACTCGACCCGCCGACGCCCTCGCCGCGGGCGTCGGTCGGGAGGTCGACCTGGTCATCGGGACCACGCGCGATGAGATGCGCCTCTTCTTCGCCGAGCCGTCGCTGGTCGAGGTCCAGATGCGCACGCGCGTCGATAGGTACCTTGGCCGCGACGGATCCGACCTGGTGCGCGCATATCACGCGATCGTCGGAGAGGACCCGATGGATGTTTGGGCCGCGATCCAGAGCGATCGCGAGATGTTGGTCCCGGCGGTGACGATGGCGAATGCGCATCAGGGTTCTACGTTTCGGTATCTCTTCACGTGGGAGGTCGCGCCGCGGCACGACGGGCTACCGCTCCGGGCGTGTCACGCCGCGGATCTGCCGTTCACGTTCGACTCGTTGGACCGGCTGGGCTGGGACGCGTGGACCGGTGCGGACCGCGACCCGGCCGCCGGGACCGCGCTCGTGAATGCGATGGGCGACTCGTGGTGTGCGTTCGCGCGCACCGGTGATCCGGGCTGGCCGACCACCGAATCCGGCCAGGTCATGGAGTTCGGTCACGAGTCCGGAGTGTGCGACGATCCGACGATCGCTCGTGTCGCGGTCTGGCAGTGAACGCAGTGAACGCGTGAGCCGCCCGGTCCGCACGTTCCGGTTTCCGGCGATTGACCGTGTCGTGCACGGTCCCGGGGCGGTGGGCCATGTGCCCCCGATCGTCGACGAGCTCGGCGCCCGCCGCGTGATGATCGTGACCGGCAACTCGCTCGCGACCGGGACCGACCAGATCGCCGCGCTGGAACGCGCCCTGGGCGATCGTCACGTCGCCACGTTTCCGCGGATGCGAGCCCACGCCCCGCGCGTCGACGTGGACGATGCGATCGCGCTCGTCGGCGAGTGCGATGCGGATCTGCTCATCGGGTACGGCGGGTCCAGCGTGACCGACGCGACGAAGATCGTCGCCGTGCGCGCCCGGGCCGAACCGATTTCGCATCTCCTCGTGCCCACCACGTTGTCGTCGGGGGAGTGGACGCCGGCGTCGGGCATGACCGGTGATGTGCCCGGTGTGAAGACGTACGTCGTCGATCCCGCGATGGCGCCGTTCGCGATCGTCCTCGATCCCGAGATCACGCTGACGACGCCGATGGACCTCTGGCTCTCCACGGGGATGAAGGCCATCGATCACGGGTGCGAGGCAATGTGGGGTCCGCGTGCGCACCCGTTGACCGACACGCTCGCGACCGAAGCGATCAGAACATTGCGCGCCGCGTTGCCGGCAACGCGGGCCGCGCCCGGCGATCTCGACGCGCGCCTCGCGTCGCAGATCGCGGGCTGGATGAGCATGGCCGGAGTGCTCAACGTGCGGGTGCATCTCTCGCACACGCTCGGCCACCAGATCGGCGCGCGTTGGGGCGTGGCGCACGGCATCACGTCGGGGATCACGTTGGCACCGGTGATGCGCTACCTCGAGGCCGAGAATCCCGACGGCGTGCAGAAGGTCGCAGCCGCGTTCGACGCGCCCAGCGTCGCGGCCGGTGCCGACGCGATCACCGCGCTCGCGGAATCGCTCGGGCTCCCGATCCATTTGCGCGACGTCGGTGCCGATCGCGCCGATTTTCGCGCCGTGGCCGAGGCCACACTCGCCGCCGGGCACGCGACCGGCTACGTCCCGACCGGTGGCGCCGACACCCTCGTCACGCTCCTGGAGTCGATGTACTGATCCTGGTTCCGATCTCCCACGTCCGACTTTCGTGCACTAGAGAGACCTCTGGGTCCCCAAAGTGGACGAAAGTCAGGGTGTGAGGGTGGCGGCGTCGGCGCGCAGTGCGGCTTTGGCCACTTTGCCGCCGCTGGCGCGGGGGAGATCGCCGGCCACGATCACCACGTGCTCGGGCCACAGCTCCTTGCCGATGCCCCGCGCCCCGAGGTGCGCGCGCAGCGCTTCGAGGTCCGGCGCCACATCACCGTCGCGAACCACGATGTAGACGCAGACGCGTTCGCCGAACACGGCGTCGGGCATCGCGACGGCCGCGCACAACGCGATGCTCGGATGACTCGCCACCTCGGATTCCACCTGCGCGGCGGAGATGTTCTTGCCGCCCCGGATGATGAAATCCGACGTGCGGCCCGCGACGGTCAACACGCCGGCCGCGTCGATCGTGCACAGATCGCCGGTACGCATCCAACCGTCGGGGGTCAAGAACTCTGCGTTGGCGGCATCGTCCTGGTAGTAGCCGAGGCAATTCAGCGCGCCGCGACATGCGGCCACCCCGGGTCCACCGGTCGCGGAGATGTCGTCACCGGTATCCGGGTCGAGCAGGCGTACTTGCATTGATTCGATGACGTGACCCCCGGTGCGCAGGCGCGTGTCGCGGTCGTCGTCGAGGTTGGTGGCGGACAACGCGCCAGTCTCGTTGGATCCGTAGAACTGCAACACGCGCGCGCCGGTGCGGTCTTCGAACTCGGCCGCGCGCGCGTACGGCACCATCTCTCCACCGGTATAGAGCACGCGCAGACTCGAGAGATCGTGTTCGCCGATGGCGGGCGAGTTGAGCATCATCACGAATTGCGTACTCACCGCCGCGAGCACGGTCACGCGGTGGGTTTCGATGGCCCCAAGCACCGCCTCGGGTGAGAAGCGGTCGAGCAGTACACCAGAAGCGCCAAGGATCGTGGGCGTGAAGTGCGCGGTCCAGAGCCCGAAGCCGAACGGCGCCGGGAGCACACTCATGAACATATCGGTGCTGGTCAGAGCACCAGTAGCGACGGCCAGCTCGTGGAACGCGAACCACCGCGCCTGGTGGTGCATCACGATCTTCGGGAGTCCCGTGGTACCCGATGTGGAGTTGAGGAACCACAGTTCCTCGGCCGTGAACGCGCGGCCCGGATCGACCGGGGGAGCATCCACCGCGATGGGAGGAAGTGCGGTGAGCAGGTCGGCGGCCCCAGTCGCCGTCACCAGGAAATCGACCTCGCGTGCTCCGGCGCGCGGACCGATGCCGACCACTACGAGCCCGGCGCGTTCGGCCGCGAGATACATGACGTGCACGTCGGGACCGTCGGGCATCTGGACCGCGACGCGGGTGCCGCTCTCCGGGTGTGAACGAGCGAGCTCCGCCGCGAGCGCGTCCGCGCTTTCGTGATACTCGCGCCACGTCAGCGAACCGGCGAATCCGATGAACGCAGGCGAGTTCGGTGCATCACGTGCGTGGCGCGCGACCTCGCGCGAGAGCGTCACGCCGACGTGGCCTGCAGCGTGTAGTTGTCGTGCACACGCGCGGTGACAATCCATCCGCCGTCGACTCTGGCGCGGTGGACGCGAGCTACGTTTGTGCCCGAGATGGTCGGGCGCGCCGAACCGGGGTACCACACGTCGATGATCCCCGGGCCCGGAGTGCTCCCGGCGATGATGGCGTTGCCCGTGCAGCCGCTTCGGCGCTCCGTGAGACGACCAGGTGCCGCGCGTGGGTACGGCCGCCACGTGCACGCCCATTCCGGTACGACTCCGAGGTTGTGGTCACCAGGACAACCGTTGCGCTGGAAGTGCACCAGCACTGCATCCGGAGTCCCGCCGGGGTGGCCGACGCTGTGCGGATCGCCACAGGCCTGGCGCCATTGCCACCACCCATCCCCCGCAGTGAGGAGCGCATCCTCCTTCGCCGCGAACCGGCCCAGCTTCTCCTGGTTGGTCGGCGGATCGGAGAACCATCCGTACTCACCGATCCACATCGGAGTGTGAAACCCGTTCGCGAGCAATTGGTAGTAGTCGAACTCCGCCGCCAGCGGGATGTTTCCGATCGATTCGCCGTAGTTGTGCGGGGCGAACACCAGATTCGTATCGGTCGAGAACGTGGGGTCGACGGCCACGCCGAATACCGAGGTCTCGAAGAACACCGCGTGATGGAACGCTTGATGCCCGTGCTCGCCCGTGCGGATCGCCTCGATCGCGCGCCTGTAGTACGTACCCAAGTTCGTGATCGCGTTCGCGCCGCGCCCGTGATTCGGTTCGTTGAGGAGATCGAACCCGGCGACGGCCGGCTCGGCGCGGAACTCGTGTGCCACCACCGACCAGTCGTGCACGAGGTGGGTCATGATGCCGGAGCGATCGGCGTAGAAGTTGTCCCACGCGGTGAGCACGGCGTCGCTGTCTTCCCGGCTGCCGCGCCGACAGGTGCTCGCGCCGTCGATGATCGTGGCCCAATCCGGCGCTCCGTCCCACCCGATGGCGACCTCGGAGCCACTCGGACACACCGTTCCCGAGGGCGACGCGATGTACTTGCCCCATGCGTCTTGGTGCATGTCGATCACGGAGTAAATGCCGTGCGCGGCGGCGGCATCGACCGCGCGATGGATGCGGCGGAGATAGGAATGACTGATGTGACCGGCGCGCGGTTCGAGCGACGACCACGAGATCAGGAGGCGCACCACGTTGAACCCGCGGGCGGCCATCCTCGCCCAGTCATTGTCGGTGACCGGGACCACGGTGGGGAGACTCGAGTTGGCGCGGTAGTAGTCGCCTAACGAGTTCACGTTCACGCCGCGCAAGGTCACTTGACGGTTCGCGGCATCGACGATCGCCGCCGCATCGCCGCGCGTCGCGTGCAGCCGGAGGAGCTCGGCGTGCGACGATTGGTGGGCGACCGCCGCGGTGGGAACGGCGGCGGCGAGTCCCACCAAACTCACCGCCAGCGCGATGGCCACGGGAACGATTCGACGGCGCCGCGTTGGGCGAGGTGTCGTCATGGTCGGGCCTCCGGTGGGGTCGGCATGCGGAAGAGATCGACCGCGTTCTGCCAACAGATCTTGCGTATGTCCGCGTCCGGTACGCCGCGAAGTTGTTCGTGCAGCCGTGATTGAGTGTCGGGCCACGTGGAGTCGGCGTGCGGGTAGTCGGATTCCACGAGGAGGTGATCGACGCCGATCACGTCGCGCGTGAGGAACCCCGACGTGTCGTCGATCGCACAGAACCAGAAGCTTCGCTGGAACACCTCGCTCGGGGTGAGGTCCACGTCGCGCCAGGTGGGGAGATACCCGAGCTGATACTTGAAGCAGTGGTCGAGCCGATCGATCAAGCCTGCGACCCATCCGATGCCGCCTTCGGAGAGTGCGATCTTCAGGTTCGGGAACCGAACGGGGACCTTCGAGTACAGCCAATCGACGGCCGCGTACATTCCGTAGGCGAAGAACAACACCGCGACGGTCTCGGGCGGTGCGTCGGGCGCGGTCATCGGCGATGATCCGGACGACCCCACGTGCAGACACACCACGGTCTCGGTTTCCTCGCACGCCGCGAACATCGGATCCCAGTACCCCGTGTGGAGCGACGGCAGCCCCAACTTCTCGGGCGCTTCGGAGAACGTCAATGCCTTGAACCCGCGCGCCGCGTTGCGACGAATCTCGTCGGCGGCGATCGTCGGGTCGCGCAACCAGGTGATCTGGTTCGG
>JANYLF010000137.1 GCA_025357995.1 Acidimicrobiia bacterium
ACGGCATCTACCTCTGGCACGAAGGTTGGATCGACCGCTACCTCACCTGGACCGATCTCCCGTTCCGAGCGGCTTACCTTTCCGACGTTCCGTTCCGGTGGCACACCAACGCGTACTTCAGCGCGCCCTGGATCGTGTTTCTCCTGAGCGTGGTCGGCCTCACCGTCGCATCCGCCTCCCTCTCGTGGTTCACTGTCGAACACCCACTCCTCCGCCTGAAGGGCCGCGTGCCATTCCGCCGTGAGTGAACCCGGCGATCAGGGGGCAGCGACGGAAACGGGGCCGACGTAGACACCGATCGTGCGGCGGTCCGCCCGAGTCTGGAGCCGTGCGTACTCGGCAAAGCGAGCGCGCCACGCGACGGGCACGTCGAGTGCTCCCGCCTCCGTCGCACCCGCGAGCGCACGAGTATCGAAGGCCGCACCGACCGTCTCCGGCGTGAACGGGCCGCGGAGTGCCGACCACAGGCCAATGTCGATTCCGTTCTGCAGCTTCGCCGTCCGCCGCAGCCCGTGACTCACGAGATAGTCGCCGATCGCGCGTCGGAGCTTCCGCATGTCCTGACGCTGCCGCGCGTCCAGGCCATCGTGGTACGCAACCCGGTCGAAGGGACCGAGATGCGGCGACCGAGCCTGGTCGCCCGACCGATAGAAGATCTTCACGCGGGCATCGTGCCCGTTCGACGCTCGCGTCGGTCCGAGTTGGCGCGCGAGGTACGCGTCGGTCGTGACGACCTCGATCCCGCGGCGACGAAGCTCCGCCATCAAACCGCCACTGAACGGCTCCCCGAACGTGAGGCGAGACCACTCGAGCAGCACCGGTTGCGAGCGACCGGCGGCGCCCATCTGACGATCGATCGCGCGCTCCACCGGGATCAACGATTCGTCGAGCTGCGGACCCGTAGTCGCAGCGTAGGTGGGCAGATTCCAGGCGCTCATGATCAGAACGCCTACGACTGCCACACCGACGACACTCAGCCGATACCGCCGCAGGCGGGTCACCCGACACGCCGCGAGCAGTCCGACGAACAACAGAAAGGCACCAAGCGGCCATAAGAACCGGAACTGATGAGGAGCAATGCCCACAAGGTCCGTGGTGACCTTCGACGCGGTGTACCAACCTACGGCGAGCGCAGCGAGCGCCACGACCACCGCGCTCACGACCGTCGTATCGGCGCGTCGGTGCGCGGCCATCCCCGCGCCGATGAGGAGGAGCACGATCACCGCCAACGCAACGATCGCGAAGATGCTCAAGACTACATGGGCACCATCGAGTGTGGCCGAGGTCGTGCCGTAGGGCGCCCCGGGTGGCCGGAACGTGTCGCCGAACGAATCGCGGAGCCAGAACGGCGAACGAGCGAAGACGGTCGCGGTGATACGGAGCGCGCCTCGGGCACCCACGACCGCCTTCGGCGGATGTTGGATCTGGCGGATGAGCCGGGACATGTTGCCGTCGCTCGTGGTGAGCTGCTCGATGACGGATTGGGTCCATGCCAGCAGGCCGACTCCGATCGCGCTGACGATCCAAAAGGTCGCCCGGCCGTCACCACCATCGCCGCGAGCCCGCGTTTGGCGCGAGCGGACCCACCCCAGCGCCAACCCGACAACCAACAGCGAAGGCGTCAGGAACCCGTACGTGAGGTGGGTCTGCATGATCAGACTTCCGACGAAGACCGCGATCGGCGCGACCACGAAGTCGGCCGCCGCGAGCGACCACACGAGGAACAGGAACGCGAGGAACGGCAACAGGAGACTGTGCGGTTGCCACACGTCGAACAGCAGCTCACTTCCCATGGACCACGCGAGCGTCGCGGCGACGAGCATGCCCAACGCCGTGCCCAGCACACCGGCGCGCCGCCACGCGGCCCAGCCGATCGTCACGACCGCACCGATGTTCACGATCGCGACACCGATCGCCGTCCCGACCGCGGATCCCAATGCCCACACCGGAACACTCAGGAGATCGAAGTACAACGGACCCGCGTTGCTCAACGGTTTGGTGGCGGCGAACGACGCCGACGAGGCGGTACCCAACAGGGGTGTATGTCGCGAGAACACGTCTTGCGCGCGCAGCGCGAGCAGGCCGTCGTCGCCGACCGGCGTCCAGTGGTGCAACAAGGCCCGCACGGTCGCCACCACGATCGGCAGGCACGCGATGAGCACCAGCGCGACGGCGACGCGCCGAGATCCGCGCGGATCGACCGCTGGCGGGGTGATGATGGGCATCTCGCTGGCGAGCACTGGCCGATGCGTACTCATTCGGCGAGCGACCTGGGTCCGATGAAGACGGCCGACGGCTCTCCGATGTCGAGCATGCGTTTGAGTTCGCGCTGCGTGTTGAGCGGAATGTTGGTCACGAAGGTTGCCGTGAAGATGTTGTCGGTGAGATTCGGCACGAGGTCTGACCGCCCGGCCGCGATGAGCTCGCCCCGTACGCTCCGTTGGAGTCGCGCGAACTCGCGCTGTTCACTCGGCGTCCGCAGATCCGCGGTTGCGATCCGCTGTGCGCCGCGCTTGCGCTCCCACCGCACGATGTCGTGGCCGACCGCGAGATGCACGACGCCGGTCGCGGTGTGCTTCGTCACCACCCGCTGAGGACGAACAATGGCGGCGTAGACCGGCGAGAGGCCCACGTGGAGACCGGCGCGTTCGAGCTCGGAGAGCAGCCCGTAGCCCGGCGCGTTGATCGTGACGGGGTCGACGAAGCTCACCTGATACCGCCCGGCGCGACCTCCACCCGGGTACCGATCACTGTCGATGGCGCGGATCGTGGGCTTGACGAGCACACCCAACGCACTCGACACCCTCGGCGTGGGCGGCTCCACCGTCGAGCTGTCGACCGCGAACCCGACGAGGTACCCGACCGTCACCAGCGCCAGCGCGAATGCAAGCCACCGCGTCGCCGTGGTCGAGTCCGAGACGCGCCGACCGAACGCAACCACGACGGCCCAGCCGGTCGCGAAGAGCATAAGTGCATTCAGCCCCCATGCCCACCGCATCAGGTAGTACCAGACAAAGCCGAAGATATTCGCGAGCGAGAGCAACCCGAGCACCAGGCCAACCGCGATGACTGCGTCGAGCGC
The DNA here is from genome assembly GCA_025357995.1 of Acidimicrobiia bacterium. Classification (GTDB taxonomy): domain Bacteria; phylum Actinomycetota; class Acidimicrobiia; order IMCC26256; family JAENVU01; genus JAENVU01. Next base: position 3,083 of record JANYLF010000137.1, read on the forward strand.
AACGAGCGACCGCGCGCGCCGACGCAGCGCAAGCGCGACGCCGACACTCCACGCGACCACCAATCCCATTCCGGGCCAGACTGCGCCGGTCGTCGCCTCGTCCCCGGTCAACAGGCGCCACGGGTTCAGCGTGACGAACAGGATCTTGAGCCCGGCCCTGAGCCCGATCGGGTCTTCGGGCGGTGCCGTGAAGTGCTCCCAGATCAGCGTGAGATTCCCCGGAGTGTGCGTGAGCTGTTGCACGATCGGCGGGATCGATGTGACGACCACGATCCCGAATGCCATCGCGATCCAGCGCCCTGGCCGCGCGCCGAATGCCCCGCGACGGAATCGGAGACTCCATACCAGCCATCCCGCGGCCAACGCGCCGAGGCCACCGACCAACCCCAAGTACGAGATATGGGTTTGCAGACAGAAGCACGCCGCGAAGGTCGCAACCGGAAGCATCGCGAGGTCGTCCACAAGTACCGACCACACGCCGAGCACCACGACCATGAACCACATCATGGGGAGATAGGGGTTCCATGCCTGCGTGAGCACCGACGGTCCGTAGTAGTACGTGACGACCGCGAGCATCGACGCGATACCCAGCTGCACGGCGGCGCCACCCCGCCGACGCGCGATCATCAGACTCAGCCCGATCGCGATCGCATTCAACGACGCCGTCGCCGCCTCGAGCGCCCACGCCGACGAGCCGAACAGCTTGTAGAACGGCGCGAGCGCCCAGAAGCTGATGGGACCCGGATGACTGCCCTGACGGGCGAGGTTCCCGATCCGACCCGGTAATCCGATGAGTGGCGGGTGTGCGGTGAACACATCACGCACCCGCATCTCGGTCTGGGCGAGGTCGAGGATCGGGAACCAGCGCGGCTGCGCGATTGCGATCAGTGCAACCACGAAGCCGACGAGGAAACCGAGCCATACGACCAACGGGAGGACCCGACTGCGGGAGTCAACCGCCGACGGCGAGGCCGCGCCCGAGTGCATCGTCACGTCGCGCTCCTTCGCCGACGACGTGGACATCAGCCCGATTCTACGGTGGAAAGGCTCGCCGCAACGCGCACCCATCGCGCGGGTTTCCAAGCCCGCGCTGCTACTCTGCGCCTGATGCGTCAACCGTCCGAGCGCCATCCGCGCGCCCGGGGTTCGTGGTGATCAGCGCCGTCCGGCGCGTTTCGGACCGAATCGCCGCGTGGTCGCCGCGCACCAAGCGCATCGTGATCTTCCTCGTCCTGGCGGCCGCGTTCGCGCTGCCGTTGCGGGGCCTGCTCCGGAGCCAGGGTCCCCCGATGGAAGAGGGCTTCATGCTCGTCTTCCCGGAACGGGTCCTTCACGGCGACTTCCCCAACCGCGACTTCCTGCACCTGTACGGTCCCGGCAGCCTCTGGGCCCTCGCAGGCTGGATGAAGATGCTCGGCGTCACCCTCGAGTCGGAACGCGTCTTCGCACTGTTGCAACAGATCGGTGTCGTGGTCGGGGTGTTCTGGTTGGCCCGGCCGTGGGGCCGACGCCTCGCGATGTCCTGCGCGCTGCTCTCACTTCTGTTCATCGTCCCGCCGCTCGGCCTCACGGCCCTCGCGTGGGTGGGCGCGGTCGCGCTCGGACTCCTCGGACTCGGCCTCACGCTCGCGGGCCGACGCCGCGTTCCCCACGCCCCCGAACTTGCATTGCGGTTCGCGTTCTGGGGCGGGTTGGTGAGCGCGTGCGCATTGCTGTTCCGACTCGACCTCGTGCTCGCCGTCGGCCTTGGTGGGTTGGCCGCCACCGCGGGGCTCGGAGCCGCCTTCCGCAAACGCGTGTTGCTCGGCTTCGGCATCGGGATGAGCGCGTACGTGATTCAACTCGTCACCGCGGGTCCGTACAACACGTTCAAAGGCATGGTGCTCGACCCCGTCGTATATCTGCGCGGCGGCCGTCGGCTTCCGATCCCGCCGCCATGGAATGGACTCGACGGCTTCCTGCAGCGGTCGGGAGCGATCTCACCGCCCAAGTGGCCGCTCCCCCATCTCGAAACCTCGCAGCAGCTCTTCGTCTGGTTTTTCTTCATGCTCGCCGCGGTGCTCTTCGTCCCGCTCGTCGGCCGAGCCGCCGTGAAGCGCGCGCCCGATCGCTTCGCGGCTCGTGTACTCCTCGCGGGGGGTTTGTTCGGGCTCGGCATGGTGTCCCAGGGCGTCCAACGCGTCGACTCCGCCCACTTCTCCTGGGTCAGCTGTGTTTCGGTGGCACTCCTCCCCGTCGCGGTGTTCGAACTCCTGCATCTGCGCCGCGCCAGCGCGGCGCGGCGCGCACCGAATCCCGGACGCGGACGCGTGCTGTGCGGATTGGCGATCCCCGTCGCCATCGTGCTCCTCCTGCCGCACTTCACCGGCTGGTCCTATGTCGATTTCACCGCCCAATCGTTCGGGCACCACCGGATTGCCTTTGAGATCGAGCGGAACGGCCGACGGTTCTATTACGGCCGCGACGACGTCGCTCGCGCCGCCACTGCACTCCTCAAGGAGGTCCCGAAGGTCGCGAAGCCGGGCGCCAAGCTCTTCGTCGGTCCGACGGATCTCCGCAAGACGCCGTACTCGGACGCGTACCTCTACTACTTACTGCCCGAGTACCCCCCCGGCACGTACTACATCGAGATGGATCCAGGAGTCGCGAACGCGAAGGGATCACGGATGGCGTCGGACCTCGCGCACTCTCAGATCGCGATCCTCTCGGGCGTCTGGACCAACTGGAGAGAGCCCAACGACTCGCGCAAGTTCGGGAGCACGGAATCAACGAAGGTCCTACGGCGCGACTTCTGTCTGGTCCACACCTACGGGCGCCGATTCGACGACCACAAGCCGCTGTACGAGCTCTACGTCAAGTGCGCGAAGTAACTCGACGGGCTCTTACCGACCACGGCGGCGAATCCGGTCCCGGATACCCCACCAGGTCATCAGCAACAGCTCTTCGCCGATCACCGAAGCCGACATCTTCGAGTAACCCCGAACCCGGTCGGTGAACGTGATCGGGATCTCGGCGACCCGTGCACCGGAACGCGCGACTCGGTAGGTCGTTTCGAGTTGGAATCCGTAACCGGCCGCGCGCGTCGAGGAAAAGTCGATGCGCGTCAAGAGGTCCGCGCGGTACGCCCGAAAGCCGGCCGACGTGTCCATGACGCCCGTGCGCAGCATGAACCGCGCGTACCGGTTCCCGTACTTCGAGAGCGCCAGCCGCCGTTTCGGCCAGTGCGGGATGTTGCCGCCCGGAACGTAACGCGAGCCGATGGCGAGGTCCGCACCGTCGTTGACCGCCGCGAGCAGCTGCGGAAGCACCGCTGGGTCGTGGGAGAGATCGGCGTCGATCTGGCAGATCACGTCGTAGCCCCGGGCGATGCCCACCGCGAACCCGGCCCGGTACGCGGCACCGAGGCCGCGCTTTTCCGGCCGGCGCAACACGTCGATCTGGCCGAGCTCCGCGCCGACCTTCTCGGCGATGTCCGCGGTGCCGTCCGGACTGTTGTCGTCGAGCACGAGGATGTCGGCGTCGGGCACCGCGGCGCGAGTGCGTCGGAGGAACTCCTCGATGTTTTCTGCCTCGATGTAGGTAGGAGTACACACCTGGACGCGCACCTAGCCCTCGCCTTCTCGACGCCGTGCCGCTGCAGCTTCGATCGACTCGCGCGCCAGGACGGGCGCGTCGCGTCCGGTCGCGCCTTCGGAGTCCTCGCCGAGCTGTTCCTCGTGGTATTCGGATTCCACGTTGACCGTCCACACGTCGTGATGCGCGCCCAGGATGTTGTCGACGGACAGGATGGCCGTCATCATCGAGTGGTCCTGGTTGTTGTACTTGTGCATGCCGTTGCGCCCCGTCGGCATGACGTTGGGTGCATTTTCGGCGATCCAATCCCGCAGGACCGCCACGTTGTCCTTGTAGAACTCGTCGTATACCGGATACGCCTTCGGCATGCGCACGACGTAGCCCGCCTCCACCTTCGTGCTGTCGGCCAGGCCGAGGTGCTGAAGCTCACGCTTCGCCTGTTCGATCAACTCGTCGTCGGGCTTGGTCCACATATCGTCGCCCTCGTTCACGAAGAACTCGAGCCCGAGACACGTGCGACCCTCCTTGACGAGATACGGCGACCACGAACCGAAGTTCTGGATGCGACCGACCTTGACCGCGGGATCGTGGATGTAGATCCAGTTGTCCGGGAACGAATACTCCTGGGGCACGACCAGCGCGACCGTCATGAAGTCGCGGTATGTGAGCCCGTCGGCCGCGGCACGCACATGATCCGGTACCGGCGGATCCATCGCCCGAATCAGTGATCGGAACGGCATGGACGAGATCACATGGTCGGCGGGGTACGCCCGCTCGGCCCCGTCGACGACCGCGCTCACTTCGTACGCGAGCCCGTCGCGATGCGCGACCCGTACGACCTTCGCGTCGAAGATGAGTTCACTCCCCGCCGCGGTCACGATCCCCGCGCACTTCTCCCACATCTGACCCGGTCCGTACTTGGGGTAGTTGAACGACTCGATGAGCGAGGTGACCTGCGCGCCCTTGCTCTTGCGCGCCTTCACCCACTTCGGCGTGAAGCCGTCGACCACGGCGGTCATGAGCGACATGCCCTTGGACCGTTGCGCGCCGAAGTCGGCCGACATCTCGCGTGTTGGGACACCCCACACCTTTTCGTTGTACCGACGGAAGAAGTGCTCGTACAACCGCCACCCGAACTGGCTCACGTAGAAGCCCTCGAGGTTGCTCGTGTCCTTGGGCGGCCGCACCTTGGCCCAGCCGTAGGAACCGACGCAGCGCACGGCCTCGACCGGCCCGATATTGCGCAGCACGTTGACCGGCTTCAGCGGATAGTCGTAGAGCTTGCCGCGGTACAGGATCCGTGACATGCGGGGTCTTTGCAGGAACTCGTCCTTGCCGAGGATCTCGAACCACAGGTCGTCGACTTCGCGGACCTTGGTGAAAAAGCGGTGCCCGCCGATGTCGAAGCGCCACCCATCGCGTTCGACGGTACGACTGATCCCGCCGACCACATCGTCGGATTCGAGGATCGTGGCACTTCCGCCGTGTTTGGTGAGCTGGTACGCGGCCGTAAGGCCCGCGGGTCCGGCACCGATGATGACCACCGACGCCGGGGTCGAGGGTGACGCGTCCGGTTCGGTCATCACTTCCTCAGGGGTACTACCACCGTGGCCAGAGAGACCGGCGACTTTACTCCCGGGGGGACCGGGACCCAGTGACGGTGACCGTTCACGACCTTCCGTCGGAGCGTATCGAGCGGCGTGATCACCGAGATTCGTCCGTGGGCGACCCGGAAGTGAACATCCTGGCGCATCACCGGGTTGCGCGCCGCCGCGGCCGCGTTCGCGCCGTGGCCGACGCCGACGGTGAGCGTCCCGGTACCCTCGCCGAGATCACGGGGGTCGAGGCGGACCGCGGCGCCGGGCCCGGGGCCGAGACGCATCGGCGCACCCCGCAGGCTCGCATACAGCGACAGACCGGGCGACCGTGCGCCCACCACCTTCGTATCGATTTCCGCAGCTGCTCCCTCTTTCACCCGGATCCGCACGAGCGTCACGCGCGGTGTCCGTGGACGATCGTTCGGGACTTGGCCGTCGGGTGGCAGTGACGTCACCTGCAGGTACGGCGTCCGCCGGGGAAAGGCCGCGATCAGATCGAGGTTGGGCGCGCCCAGGTCCGTGGCGTAGAGGACTGGGCCGTCGAGGTGCGGCCGATTGGCCGAGTACGGGTTGAGGAACATCAGGTAATCACCCGACCGCCACACGAACACGAGTGAGTTGGGTGGCACCGCGGCCGAACTCCGCTTCCACGGTAATTGGGCAAGGCTGATACGGCGGTTCACGTCGATACGGTTGATCACGACCGGGATCGTGATGATCACCATCGCGACGAGGAGGACGCGCGCGAGTCGACGTCGGCTGCTCCACAACCGTCGGAGTTCGGCCGCGCCCGCGATGGCGAGCACCGAGTACAACGGGATGAAATAGATGGGACCGCTGAGCGGCATCGTCACCGACGAGACGTAGATCCCCCAGAAGAAGAAGTAGCCCACCGGGAACGCGACCACGATGGCGACGAGCAATCGGGCTCCCAACTCCTTGCGACCGCGCCAGAGTCCCGAACCCGCCACCGCGGCCAACACGTAACCCCCCAGCATGAAGAGCGGCAGCAGGAATGCCTGTTTGGTCGAGCTGCGGAACGCTTGTACCACCGTGTAGTCGGCCGTGTGAAACGTGGGCATGATGCGGCGGGCTCCGAACCCGAACGCATCGAGTGGATCGGCCGCCGTGATCGGGAAC
>JANYLF010000049.1 GCA_025357995.1 Acidimicrobiia bacterium
GCGGTCGAGTTGCACCGCGAACTTCGCGCCGACATTTCGTAGTCCCACGGCCGCGGCTTCGGCGATGGCCGCCGGGTCTTCGGAGCGCGGGTTGTCACTGGTGAGTACGACGAGATCGGCACCATTTCCTGCGGCGGCGCCCATCGCGGCACGCTTTGCGGCATCGCGATCTCCGCCACAACCGAACACCGCGATCACGCGGCCCGCCGTGACGCTCCGGGCCGTGGCGAGCACGGTGGTAATGCCCGCGGGTGTGTGGGCGTAGTCGACGATCACGGTCACCGGCGCCGGCGAGACGATCGGTTCGAAGCGCCCGGGTATCGCCCGCAATCCGACGAGACCCGTCGCGATCGTGGCCAGATCGATGCCGAGCGCGTGGGCGGTCGCCGCCGCCGCGAGCGCGTTCTCTACGTTGAAGTGGCCCGGCAGCTCGAGGCGCAGATCCACGCCATCGCGGTCGATGTGCAACCGGAACATCGTGCTGGTCGCGTCGCCGACCAGATCGGCGGCCCGCACCTCGGCGGCGGGTGCGTCGATCCCGAACGTGACCACGTCCAGTGCCTCGTCGCGCGCCCGTGCGACCAGCGCTGGACCCACCGCGTCGTCGATGTTGATCGCGGCCCGACGCGAGAACTCGGAACGAAACAGCGCGGCCTTGGCCGCGATGTAGTCGTCCATCGTTCCGTGATAGTCGAGATGATCGTGCGAGACGTTCGTGAAGCACACCGCCGCGAACATCGTGGCATCCACCCGGTGCTCGCTTAACGCATGGGAACTCACTTCCATCACGATGCTCGCCGCACCCTGCGCGCGCAACGACGCGAGCAGGCGCTGTAAGTCCGGAGCCTCGGGCGTGGTGAACGTCGCGGGGTGGGCCTCACCGTCGAAATGCACTCCCAGGGTTCCCACGACCGCCGGACGACGCGCCGCGGCCCCAAGAATCCCGCCGAGGAGAAAGGCGGTCGTGGTCTTGCCGTTCGTCCCCGTGATCCCGACGACGTCCACGTGCCGCGACGGATCGTCATGCACGCGCGCCGCGACCGGGCCGAGCGAACGCCGCACCGAGGCGACGCGCGCTTGCGGCACCGTGACCGGGACCGGGCGTTCGACCATGACGGCGACCGCGCCAGCGGCCACGGCGGCCGCGGCAAACTCGTGTCCGTCCGCGACATCGCCCGAGATGCAACAGAACAGGGCGCCCGGATGCGCGGACCGACTGTCGTGCGTGACGTCGTTGACATCGACGGGTGCGTCGTGAACGAACTCGAGCACCTCGGTCGCGTCCAGGAGGTCGTGCAAGCGCACGGGATCCTCTCGCTTACGGGACGGGCGCGGACACCTTACCGTTGACGGTCCGCGCGACCTGGCTCGGTGTGCCCGCGTTGGCGCCGACCGGTGCCGTCGGCGCTACGTGGAACAGATGCAAGGCATACTCCATGATCGACGCGAACACCGGTGCCGCCACCGCGCCGCCGTAGATCTGGCCCTGAGGTTCGTCGAGCACGACCACCGCGGCGAAGCGCGGAGATTCGGCCGGCGCGAACCCGGCGAAGCTCGCCATGTACTTGTAGGGCGGCACGTACGGCACCTTGCGCGCCGTCCCCGTCTTGCCCGCGTCCGGGTACCCCGGAATCGCCGCCTTCACACCCGTGCCGTCGCGCACCACTCCTTGCAACAACTCGTTCAACACTGACGCGGTCTTCGCGGAGATCACCCGGCGACCGGGGATCGCTCGGTTCACGTGGCGCACGCCGTTCGCGTCGATCGTCGCGGCGACGAGTCGGGCCGGCCGGCTCATGCCACCGTTCGCCACAGTGGTAAAGACATCAAGCGTCTGCATCGCGGTCACCGCGATTCCGTAACCGATCGGCATGCTGCCCATGATCGACGGGTCAACGCTCGTCGGCGGTTGCAGAATCCCCCGCTCCTCGTACGGGAAGTCGATCGCGCTGCGCGCACCGAAGCCGAACTCGCGCATCGTTCGATCGAGCCGTTGCCGTCCGATCAAAGCGGCGATCTTGATCGCACCGACGTTCGACGATTGGGACAGGATCTCGCGCACGGTCCAGTCGGCCACGCCATGGGGCTCGTCGTCGGCAAAGTGCTGATTGCCGACGGTGGTGGACGACGGCACCGAGAACCGCGTGTTCACGTCGATCACGCCCGCTTCCAACGCGCTTGCCGCGGTCATCACCTTGGCCGTCGATCCGGGCTCGTACAGGTCGGTCAACGCGCGGTTGCGCTCGCCGGCGGTCGACGGATGCGCGGGCGTCGCGGCGCGCGTCGGCGTGGCCTCGGTCGCGCCGTCGACGTTCACCATCGCCAGGACTTCTCCGGTCTTCACATCGACGACGACCGCCATCCCACCCTTGGCCTTGGTCGCCTCGACCTCCGAGGTGAGTTCGCGTTCGGCCATGTATTGCAATGACTCGTCGAGCGTGAGCACGAGATCGCCACCACGCCGGGCGGGAACTTCCCGCCGGGCGGTCGCCGGTATCTCTCGTCCACTCGGATCGCGCTCCGCTTCGAGCGAGCCGGGTGTGCCGGTGAGAAATCGGGTGTACTTCGCCTCGAGGCCGCCGAGGCCGAGGCCGTCGCTTCCCACGAATCCGATGACCGGCGCGGCGAGCACCCCGCTCGGATACTCCCGTTTCGGTTCGGTGAGTTGACCGATCCCCACGATCCCCAGCGCGGCGACCCGTCGGGCCACGGCCGGTGTGACGCGGCGAGCGAGATACGCGAACCGCGACCTGCGATCCGGATGACTTGCATCAGTCTTCTTCGCCAACTCGGCGTCGAGCTTGGCGACCGGGATGCCGAGAATCGGTGCGAGCGCGCGCGCGGCATTGGCATGGTCGCGCACGAGCGATGGGTCGGCGTAGATGGTGGGGCGGGGTACCGACAACGCAAGATCCGCGCCGTTGCGATCGAAGATCGCGCCGCGGCTCGCGCTCAACGTGACGGGATGGATCAATTGCTTGCGCGCGAGCGCCGCGTAGTGCGCGGCACCCACCGCTTGCAGATCAACCAATCGCATGACCACCAAGGTCAGCGCCAGAACCATCGCGATCAACATCGCGATGAGTCGCCGACGTGGGTTCGCCGCCTTGGGAGCGCGACGCCGCACCGGTGCGGGCCGCGAGCGATTCGTCGGGGCCGCGCGGGGCACCGTGCGCCGGGTCGACGCGTTGCGCGTGCGGGCACTCGTCGCGCGGCGCGCCTCGTGTTCGCGCGTGCGCACCTTGGCCCCCGCCGAGCGCGGCGAACGAGGTCGAGTGGGAGTCGTCATCGAGATCGTCGGACCGGTTGCAGATCGGGTTCGGGCGGCGGTGGATGTGGGAGGCGGCCATGCGGTCGGGTACCGGCGCCGATCCGACGGTGCCGCGGCTGGCCCGGACGGGCGCTCGAGTTCATGGATTCGCACCCAACGACGGCTTCGTCGTCTGCCACGGCTGCGTGGCGGCTGCGGTCACATCGTCGGCCGCGCTCTTTGTTCCGCCCACTGCCACCAGCCACGGAGTCGACGCCGCAACCAGCCCGAGGCGCGTCGCGCGTGCGACGATCGACGCCGGTGCTTCGAGTTGGGCGAGGCGCAGCCGGGCATCGTCGTACCGGCGCTGCTCGGCACGAGTCTGCTGTTCGATCTGGCCGACCCGCATCTGGGCCTCGGCCATGAACGCGTGCACCACCACACCGAGCAACGCGGAAACCACGATGCCGACCGCCCACACCCGAACCAACTGGCGCCGACGACGCTCGCGTCGACGGATCGTCGGGTCGACCAGGCGCAGATGACGCGGCGATTCGACCGGCGCGGGAACGCTCGGCGCGACTCGACGCGGGATTCTCTGCGGTGCCGGCACGGCGGACGCTCGGGTCACGCGAGGCGCTCAACCGCTCGTAGTCGCACACTCGACGAACGCGGATTGCTCACCAGCTCCGCCTCGCCTGGTCGTACGGGTTTACGGGTGAGGAGCCGCACCAACGGCGCGGGCTGGGGCGCGGGCGGCAATCGGCGCGCGGTGCTCGGCGCGGGCGCGGTGCCCGACCAATCGGCGAACCGGTGCTTCACGATGCGGTCTTCGAGGGAGTGGTACGCCAGCACCAACACGCGGCCACCGGGCGTGAGCAGATGCACCGAGTCGTCGAGACCCTCGCGCAAGCTCGGCAGCTCGCGGTTCACTTCCATCCGGATCGCCTGGAACGTGCGACGCGCAGGATGTCCACCGCGCCGCCGCGCCGCCGCGGGAATCCCCACCTTGATCGCGTCGACGAGATCACCAGTGGTCTCAAGCGGACGTCGGCGCACGATCTCCGCGGCGACTCGCCGGGCGAAGCGCTCCTCCCCCAGCTCCGCGATCACGGTCGCGAGCTCGGCCTCGGTGTAGGTGTTCACCACCTCGGCCGCGGTGAGGTCCTGACGCGCGTCCATCCGCATGTCGAGCGGCGCGTCGGACCAATACGAAAACCCGCGCTCGGCGCGGTCCAGCTGTGGACTACTCACTCCGAGGTCGAAGAGCACTCCCACGATGTCCCCCTGATGGTCGGAAATCTCGGTCGTCTTTGCGATTACTGCGATGTCGGCAATTTCGGAAAATCCCGCTCGCACCAACCGGACCCGATCACCAAAGCGAGCGAGCGCGACCGTTGAAGCCGCAATCGCGGCCTCGTCACGATCGATCCCGATGACCCGCAGGTCGGGGCGAGCATCGAGGAGCAGTCCGGCGTGACCCCCACCACCGACGGTTGCGTCGATGACGGTGCCCGCAGGCACGGAAGTGAGGAACTCGACCACCTCCCGACCCAAGACCGGGCGATGGACGAACGCCTCACTCACCGCTTCTCCTCAAGGACTCGGTCCGAGTCCGCTCGCAGTCCCCCGATCGGGCAATGCCGTCCGGATTTCTCCCCGGGATCGGCTCGGTCAAAAGCGGGCGGAGTAGGGGCCTTCGACCGTGCCAACCGGGGGACTGCGAGCGGGCCCGAAATCCGGGTCCCGCCTGTCAACTAGATGAATCCCATATCGTCGAGTCCGGCACTGCCGCCCTGAATGTCGGCCTGAGCTTCGGCCTCCACTTCGCGCCACCGCACCGGATTCCACATCTCGACGCGGTTGTCCACGCCGAGAACCATCACGTCTCGCTCGAGGCGCGCAAACTCCCGCAGCGCCTGAGGGATCGCGAACCGACCCTGCTTGTCGGGGACGAAATGACGGGCGGAGGAGAACCAGGCTCGGGCTGCTTGGCGCTGCCGTGCTCCCTGTCGAGCGCTTTCGCGCACCTTCTCCGCCAACACTTCGAATTCCCCCTCGCTGTAGACGGCCAAACAGCCGTCCAAAACCCTTGTGAGCACTGCCCCCGCTGCCAGTGGCTCCCGGAACTCGACCGGAAGGATCACGCGCCCCTTGGCATCGAGCGAGTGCTGAAACTCGCCGAGAAACCCCAGGGACATCTGACCCTCACTCCAATCGCTCCGGGCACGCCCCAATCGCGCCGGATGCACTCCCCTTGTGTGTCTGGGGCACCATACGACACCACTACCCTCCCTGTCAACCCACTCGCCGCCACTTTCCTCCACCTTATGGCTCGTCCGGTCGCCAACCGAGGGAGGTGGGGAGTTCGTGGGCTCCCTACCGAGCTGCTCTCTCCGCTCGTTCCTCGCTCCGTTCGGGATCGGGCGAGCCCGTTCGGGTGCCTAGGGCGTGCCACCGCGCTGTCGACAACCCGAGCTTGCGGAGGCGAGCAGCCCGGGAGGCGTCCCGAAGCACACCGGGCTGGAACCCTTCGCGGCGCGCCGAACAAAGCCGGACGGGCAGAAAAGGCGGAGGCGAGCAGCCCGGAAGGCGTCCCGGACAACTCCGAACCGGACCTGTTCGCGGCGCGTGGGAACGAAGCCGTACGGGCAGAAAAGGCGGAGTGAGCGGTGGGATGTCGGCGCCCGCAGGACCTGCGAAAGAGGAGACCTCAGGGGGCGGGCGGAGGAGGGCGTCTAGCCCACGCGGGTTTCTTGCACGTCGCCGGTTGGAAGGGAGAGGTACTCCGCCCACGTGGGGTCGATGGGGGCTCCGCTGGTGACGACCCAACCGGGCTGGGGCGCGACGGGTCGACGTCGCAAACGGAGGTCGGTTTCGTGGAGGTACCGATTTTCCTTGCGGGAGTTGCACGGGCGACACGCGGCCACCACGTTCTCCCACGAGTGCTCGCCACCGCGCGAACGCGGGATCACATGGTCGAGGTTCTCGGCGGGTCGGTTGCAGTACTGGCACCGATGGTCGTCACGAGCGAACACGGCCCGGCGGGAGAGCGGCACACGACTCCGGTACGGCACCCGCACGAAGTGGGTCAGGCGAATGACCGACGGGCACGGTACGGCCATGCGCTCGGCATGGAATTCGGCGCCGTTGCGGGCCACGATCTCGGCCTTGTCCTTCAGCACGAGAACGACCGCGCGCCGCCACGACACGATGCAGAGTGGCTCGAATGTCGCGTTGAGCAACAGCGTGCGGCTCATGGGTACCTCCGTGTCCCGGCCACCACGACAGGACCACGGGATGCTATCGGTCGGAGGTACGACACCACTCGAGATACGTGATGACGTCGTTCGGATCGGCCGGCGCGCCGTGCCCGTATTGCGTCTCGAGCCGAAACTGTACGTAGGCCGGGTCCGGCAACGGCAGAAACGGCGGCCTCCGCCACCACTGGGGCGACACCATGCGGGCGACCTGGCGCGCCGCAGTGGGCCACAGCACCGGACGCACCGCGAGCACACGCGCGGCACGCGCGACGAAAGCCCGGTTCGACCGGGTTCCGGGCCGGGTCACACGATCACTCACACGCGGAACGGTAGCGGCGTGCGGTCCGTACAATGCACCGACGTTCGAGGGAGGGCACGTGGATCAAGCGTTCCGGAAGCTGGTGGAACACATCGAGCAAGTGATCCAGGGCAAGCGCGAAGCCGTGCAACTCGCACTGGTGTGCCTCTTCGCTCAGGGTCATCTGCTCATCGAGGATGTGCCCGGCGTCGGCAAGACGTCGCTCGCCAAGGCCATCGCCCGCTCGGTGGGCGGTACGTGGGCGCGCATCCAGTTCACGCCGGACCTCCTGCCGTCGGACGTCACCGGGGTGTCGATCTGGAACCGGATCGACAATCGATTCGAGTTCCGCCCGGGCGGCGTCTTCTCTACGGTGCTCCTCGCGGACGAGATCAATCGGGCATCGCCCAAGACCCAGTCGGCCCTCCTCGAGGCGATGGAAGAGGGCCAGGTCACCGTCGACGGCCACACGTATCCACTCGGCCCGCCGTTCATGGTGATCGCCACCCAGAATCCGATCGAACTCGAGGGTACGTATCCCCTCCCGGAAGCACAGCTCGATCGGTTCCTGATGCGCATCGAGATGGGCTATCCCGACCGAGACGCCGAGATCGACATCCTCGAAGCCGACCGTGACCACGCGGGCGCGGCGGACCTCGGCGCGGTCATCACGAGCGACGAGTTGATGGAGCTCAGCCGCGCGATCGGCCAGATCCATGTGGCACCCGCACTGCGCGAGTACATCGTGGCGTTGGTCGACGCAACGCGTCGCCATCCCGGGCTCGCGCTCGGCGCGAGCCCGCGCGGGGCCCTCGGCCTGCAACGCGCGGCGCGCGCGTGGGCGGGCGCCGCCGGACGCGACTTCGTGCTCCCCGACGACATCAAACGGCTCGCCGTCCCGGTTCTGGCCCACCGTCTCGTCCCGACGGCCGACGCCGAACTCCGCGGGATGCACAGCAGCGACCTGATCGCCGAACTCCTCGCAACGGTCCCCGTGCCCGGCGCGACGGGCTAGCGCGACGCCCGTGCGCGGGACCGTGATGACCCGGCGCGGCTGGTCGCTCCTCGGCGCGGCGGTGGGATTGCTCGTCGCCGGCCGCCTCCTCGGCACCGCGGAGCTCTCCACGCTCGGCTTGAGCGGACTCGCACTCATCGTCGGGGCGTTGGTCTGGACCGGAACGCGGCGTTTGCCACTCCAGCTGGTGCGCACGATCCGCCCAGACCGGATCCAGGTGGGCGGCGACGCACGGGTCGATCTCGAACTCGTGGCCCGCGCGTCGGCACCGCAAGTCACCGTCACCGACGCGTTCGACGACGGGCATCGAGCCGCGCGCTTCCTGACCCCCGCATTGGACATCGGCGGCCGCGGCCGGGCGGCGTATCGGATCCCCACCGAACGCCGCGGTCGCTTCACGGTGGGGCCCGCCGTCGTCGGGATCTCCGATCCGTTCGGCATCAGCGCCCGCGCCGTCTCACTTGGCACTGCCGACGAAGTCATCGTGCGCCCGCGCGTGCACGACCTGCGCTCGAGTATGGGCGCGGCCGGACACCGGCGCGCGCGCGCCAACCGTCAAACCGTGGTGCCGGTCCCAACTCTCGCGCACGACGAGTTCCTTGCCCTGCGCGAGTACGCGGTCGGGGACGATCTGCGCCGCGTGCATTGGCGCTCCAGCGCGCGCCTCGGCGAGCTGATGGTGCGCGAAGACGAGTCGTCGTGGCAGCCGCGCACTGTCCTGCTGTTCGACAACCGCGCCGGATCACATCTCGGCCCGAGTTACGAAGCCGCGATCGAGGCGGTGGCATCGATCGGAGTCCGCCTCTTGCGCAGCGGTCGATCGTGCGAGATCGTCACGACGAGCGGCCGGTCCCTCGGGACCGGCCAACCCGGCGGGCTGAGCATCGAGACTCGGCTCCTCGACGAGCTCGCCGTCGTCTCGCCCGAGCCGAACGCTCCTCTCGTCCCGAGCGTCGCCGCGCTCCGAGCGCCGGGGCGACGCGGGCTCCTCGTGATCGTCACCGGATCACCGCCGGATCCCGTTGCGTTCACCACGATGGCCGGTCCTGGCGCACCGGTCACCCTCGTGAGCTGTGGCGCGCAGCTCGCGCCCGCGAGCCCTGGCGTCACCGTCGTCGACGGGCGTCCCGGCGCGTTGGCCGAGTCCTGGGACCGCGCCATCGAGCGGGCGCGCCCGCCGCGTCGACGAGGTGCGCCGAGGTGAGCGTGGCCCCGACATCGGCCCCTACGAGCTCGCCGACGACGAGCTCCCAGACCACGCGCTCCACCCGCGGCGCGGGCGTCGGGCGGCCCGCGGTGCGCAGTGCTGCGCTTGCGCTCGTGAGCGCGGCCACCGCGTTGGCATTCGGCCGGGTGTTTCGCGACGGCGGTTTCGCGCCGCTCCTCCTCGTGGCCGCGCTCGTGCCGCACTTCGTCGGGTTCGTCGGCCGGGTACGACGCTGGTCGGTCCGTCGCACCGTCGTGATCGCGGTGCTCGCCATCACGATGATCCTCGTCTGGATCGTCGTCGGCGAAACGACGGCGTACGGACTCCCCACACCAGCGACCGGCACTCGTATCGGACATTTGTTGGGCTCTGGTTGGACCGTGTTTCGCATCGGAATCGCGCCGGTCACTCCCGAGGTCGGCGTCGTGCTGCTGTGTGCGATCGCGATGGCGCTCAGTGCGATCGTCGCCGACGCGATCGGCCGACGCCCCGATGTCACGCTCGGCGCGCTCGCGCCCACCCTCGTCCTCTTCGTACTGACCGGCACGCTCGGAACCGGCGCACTCCGCATCCCCACGACGGTTGCGTACGTCGCGGCCGCGATGGTCGCGATAGTCATCGCCAACGCGGCCCGCGTCGAACAACGACGAACATGGTTCACCGGACGCCGACTCGCGTCGGATGCGGCCGTGGTGCGCAGCGCGGCGTTCGTCGGCGGGATCGCAGTTCTCACCGGCCTCGCGCTCACACCGCTCGTGCCCGGTGTCGACAGCCCCGCGCTGGTGCGGTACCGGAATCACGCCGGCGGCGGCAGCTCGGGGGGAGGCGACTTCACGACCGTCAGTCCGCTCGTCGATCTCCGCGCTCGACTCGGCACTCGCAGTCGGGAGGAGCTCTTCCGCGTCACTTCTCCGCGTGCGTTGAACTGGCGGATGGTCGCGCTCGATCGTTTCGATGGCCAGGTGTGGAGCGTGACGAGCGAAGCACGCGACGCCGCCGACACGTTCCGCTCGCGGTCCGATCGTCATACGGTGACCCAAACGTTCGCCATCGGCGTGCTGAACGACCGCTGGGTGCCGGCCGCGTTCACACCGGTCCGCACGAACATGGGCAACGCCCGCGTGATCCCGGACTCGTCCACCTTGATCGCGCCAAATCCGATCGGGAACCAGGTCTACGAGGTGAGGTCGCGGGTGGAAACCCCGCCGACGACGGCCCAGATCGCCGCGACCGCGGCCGACGGCCCGACCCCGGCGTCGGTTCGCCGCGCGCTCGTGCTGCCGACCAACTTCCCTCAAGCGTTGCGCGACCAGGCACGGGGGATCATCCGTGCGAGCAAGACGCCGTATGCCCAGGCGCAAGCCCTCGAACACTTCTTCAAGGACGGGTCGTTCCACTACGACCTCAACGTCGCGCCCTCGGACGCTACGGAGGCGATCACCGAGTTCCTCCAGGTACGGCGTGGCTTCTGCCAACAATTCGCGGGCGCCTACGCGGCACTCGCCCGCGCGGCCGGTCTGGCGTCGCGCGTTGTCGTCGGATTCACACCCGGCGAGCGCGACGACGCGAGCGGCGACTTCATCGTGCGCGGACGCGACGCCCACGCCTGGGTCGAGGTGTGGTTCGCCGGTCTCGGGTGGCGCACCTTCGATCCCACCCCCGCCGGCCCGGCGCCCGGACAAGCCGATGCGCGAGCAGGCGCCGCCAACAACACGGACCCGAGCACCGACACCACACCCACGACCAGCGCGGCAACGCCCGCCACGGCGCCACCCCGCGCCGCGGGAGGCGCGAACCGGATCCCGAAGGCCGACACGCTCATCACGACCCAACACCACGCGGCCACACACGGTTTCGACCCACGCGCCTTCGCACTCCTCGCGCTTCCGCTGCTCGCGCTCGGCGCGGCCGCGGCGTTTCTCGGTACGCGACAACTCCGTCGCTTACGGTCACGGCGCCTTCGACGCCACGCCGCGGAACCCGCTGAGCGCGTCGGCGGTGCGTGGCGCGACGCCCTCGAAGCGTGTGTTGTGGCGGGACTCCCGATCTCCGCGGCACTCACGCCGAGCGAACAGGTGGTGTCGATCGGCCGCCACGGTGCGCCTCCCGATTCACTTCCGCCGCTGCGCGATCTCGCGATCACCTACGGCGAGATCGAGTTCTCACCCCATCCGCCCGACATCGCAACCACCGACCACGCATGGTCCGCGGCCGAAGAGGTCCGGACCGCACTGCTCGTCGGTGTCGGTCCGGCAACGCGCGCCCGCCGAGCGATCCGCGCGAGCTTCATCGACTGGGACGCGGCCGAACTCCTGAACCAATGAACGAACGAATGAACGACTGAGTCAGGCGTCGTCGCGGTCGCCGCGGTCGCGCCAGCGGCGCGACGCGGCGTCGAAGAACCCGCCGACTGATCCTTCGCGGAGGTTCGACGTGAGGTTCTGCATTCCCGCGCGACCGAGCTTGCGCGCGTTGCGTTCGATCACGAGCAAGCACCCGAGCATCATGAGGAATCCGACGAAACCCAGCACGAGCACTTTGGTGAACGTGACCAACAACAGCACGAGGCCGGCCACGAACCCGACGACCGCCCACCTGATCGCCCGGGCGGCATGCCGGTACAGGGTCGTCTCGGAGACCTGCTGCACGAGACCGGGATCGGTCGCAGTCAGGTTCGCCTCGATCTCGTGGAGGATCCGCAGCTCTTCATCCGAAAGGGGCATCACCCAATCTTCGCGCACGGAGACCCCCCGCTCAACGCAGGCAATTCCTGTGGGGTTCCGTTGGCGGCCGCAGAGCGGTAGGCGGCGTCCACCACCTCGTGGGCCGAGAGGGCCATGTCGACGTCCGGGGTGCCCCGGGCGGCTGCGCCATCGCTCACGAGCGCGTCGAGAAACGCCTTACCGGGCTCGGCGTACTGGGCCACCGACTTCGCGAACACCTCCGGGGCCGTGAGCCGATCGATCCACGCCGGCGCTGGAGCCATGACCTCTTCGTGGCCCGCCGATGTCTCCACGTGGAGCGGACCGAGATAGTCGTCCTCGGTCCAGAGCATGGCGTCCTCGCAGAACAGCTCGAGTCTTCGCGTCGACGGGCGGGTCATCACCTGGTGCCACACGCTCGTGAGCGACGCAGTCACCCCGGACTCGAAATCGACAGCCAGGGACGCAACATCCTCGATCCCCGGATACCCGAACGTCTCGGCCGTGCGGGCCCGCACCGAAACCGCTGGACCGAGAATCCACTGCATCACGTCGACGTCGTGAATCGAGTGTTCGATCAACGTTCCCCCGCCGGCTTTGTCGACATCCTTGCGCCACGTGGATCCGTACATGCCTTGGATCGGGAAGTACTGATCGTCGCGGAACACCATCGTCATCGGGCGGCCGTACCGACCGGACGCCACCGCGCTCGCGAACGCGGCGAATACGGGAGCGTGACGCAACACCAAACCGACCTGATGGGGTCGATCGCGCAACAGGTCCGCGATGGACCGACACGCCTCGATCGTGGGTGCGAGCGGCTTCTCGCAGAACACCGCGAGGTCTCGTGCAACCGCCGCTTCTACCGCCTCGACGTGACCCGCGGTCCAGGTGCAGATCCACGCGACATCGGCGGCGTCGAGCGCGGACTCGAGCCGATCGTGCGCCTGGGCATCGTGATGCTCGGCGAGGCGGACGGCGCGCGAGCGATCCGGATCGAATGTGGTGGTGACCGCGGCGTCGACGAGACCGGCGCGTGTGAGCTGCGCCAAGGCATACGAGTGGACGGTGCCGATGTGGCCGCACCCGATCAAGGCAATTCGCAGCACGTCACTCCTCTTTGTTTTCGTGGTCGGGACCCCAGAGGCTGCCACGTCGGTCGGTGCGCAGTCGCCCGCCCGAAGTATGCGCCGCCCGCCCGACGGAGTCCGCACCGAATCGGGCGCGCACGGCGTCGAGCGTGCGCTCCAGCGCGGCCTGTTCAGGACGGTCGGTCGCTTCGAACGCCAAAGTCTCCTGCACTGCCGCGCCGTCTTCGATCTGCATCGCGGTCACGCCCAGTAAGCGGACGCCGGTGCCGATGTCGGCGGTCGCCAGCAATGCCTGGGCGGCGCGGTCGATGACCACGGCGAGGTCTGTGGGTTCGCGCAGCGTGTGCGCCCGCGTGATCGTCGTGAAGTCGGAGTAACGCAGCTTGAGCTGCACCGTCCGAGCGGTCTTGGCGTGCGCCCGCAGGCGCGCGGCCACGAGGTCGGCCATGCGGAGCACATCGCGCTCCAGCTCCGCGCGGTCCGTGCGATCAACCGCGAACGTCTCTTCGTGA
>JANYLF010000213.1 GCA_025357995.1 Acidimicrobiia bacterium
CGACGACGGTCGCCACCGTGCGGAGCCACGCGGGCACACGAGAGATGGTGCGCGCGAGGCGGTCGAGCATCGGAACGAGGGTACCGGTCCGACGGTCCTCAGCGTGACGGCGGGAATTCGAAGACGGCCTGTGCTTGCAGGAGCTGGCTCAGTCGTACGAGTTCGGGGTTGAAGAGGTTCAGGGTTCGCCGACGCACTGCGTTGAAGCGAGACGCCAGGGGGGCGCGGGCGGGGAAGGGGACCTTTCCCACATAGGCGACGAGCCGCGCGCCCGGCCGCGCTCCGATCTCGTCCACGCCGGAATCGGAGGCGATGGTGAGATTGGCGCGGACCCGTTCTCCCCTCAGTACGCGATGGTCACCGTGGCTCAGGCGGTTTGGCGCGGTGTCGGGGATGACCACGTGAAGACCGTGGCGCTCGAGGTAGAGCTGCATCGCCGCGCTCGCAGACGACGCGAGGAACGACGTGGGTTGGAGAAGCACGACGCCGGGCCGCCGCGGGAGATGGCGTAGCACCTGTTCCGACAGCGACTGGCCGATTGCGGCCTGGCCAGGGTCGGGTGGGCGAGCACTGGTCGCGTTGGCCACGCCAAACGACGCGAGTGTGGCGCTCAACGCGAGGGCTGCGACCAGTACCGCCCGACTGACCCGGGCGTTGGCGCGAGGCGCGAGCAATCGCGCGGCTTCGTACACGGTGAACGCCATCGCGAGCGCGGCCAGCACCCAGACCCACCGGAGTCGGTATTCGTACATGCTGCTGATGGTGTGGGCGATCGCGTACACCGACGCGGCGAGGGAGATGACGATGGCCGTCGCGAGTCGGGAGTCGACGCGGCGACGGGAGCGGAATGCGACGACGATCGCGATGAGGAATGGCGCGAGGAGGACGGGGATCGGTGCCGGGCCGATGACGACACCCGGTTCCCCCGACCATGGGCTCACGTTGCGCAAGCCGGCGATCCAGTCGGGGAGGAACGTGAACTGCGCGACAACCACTCGCCAGCCCTCGCTGATCGTGTGCACCCGACCAGGCGGATTGAGGAAGTAATGCCCGATCGTGCGCAGGTTGCCGGAGTCGCTCGTCACTTGTTGGAGGAGCGGCGGAAACCACAGCACGGCCAACAAGGCCGAGCCCCAACCGAACGTCGCGAGCCAATGCGAGGGTCGATCACGCAGGATGTGTACGACACACCAGGCGAGGAGAGCGAGGACCAAGGGCGCGTAGCCAATGTGGGTCTGCATGCAAAACGTGCCGATGAACACGGCAAACAGGAATGCCCAACGTGACCCACACGCGGCGGCCCAGGTGGTGATCACGAACGCACCGAAGGGCAGCACCGGAACGTACGGGTTCCACGGATTCTCGAGGAAACCATTGGGCAACGACACGATCAACATGGCGCACGCGAGCGCGACCGGCAGCGCGAGCAGGATCCCGCCCCACCGCTTCGCGGTCGCCACGATGACCGCGATCGCTATCCCGTTGATGAGGAGCGCGTCGACGAGCATCGCCGCGGTGTTCGAGCCGAGCAGCCGATACGGAACCGCGGAGAGGTAATAGAACAGCGGGCCCGGATGGCTCCAACCGTCCCGAGAATAGGGCCCGACGAGTACCGCGTGGCTCCCGATATCGCGGACCCGCATCTCGTTCATCGCGTTGTCGCCGGTCGCGTGGAAGCTCGCACCCAGTCCAAAGAACACCCGAGCCATCACAACGACAATGGGGAGCAACGTGATCGCGACGATCACCCACGTGAGGAGGCCGACGGGTTCGGCGCGTGCAGCCCGCGCCGTCCCGTCATCGGCTGCTTGCTCGGCTACCTGGCCGACGATGTCCGCGACTTCCGTGGTCACCGGGACGCGTTCCCGATCCGGTGGAGCGCCGGCGCGAGTTGGCGCCAGATCACTTCGGCGCCATCGGCGGTGAAGTGTTCACCATCGGTGCGCATCGTCACGCCGTCGATCGTTGCCGCAAACTTCCCGCCCGGGCAAGCTATGCGGTTCAGGTCGACGAGATGCACATTGTCCGGATGATCGGCGGCGTATCTCGCCCACACCTCGTTCAACCACTCCACCCGACGCGGGTCGGCACGTTCACTCTCGCCCCACGTGCCGAGGGCGCGTCGCGGCACCTTGAAGCACGGCGTGGTCAAGAGCGCGAGCTGCGCACCGCCGACCGTGAGGATCGACCGGGCCTTGTCGAGCCGGTCGCGCAGGTAGTGCTCCATTGCCGGAGTGCGCAGTTTGAGATCCTGGCCGTCGACTCGCCGGTCGAAGACTTCCCATCCTCCGATCAGCAGCGCCGAAACCTGCGGGCGGTATTTGCGCACGCCCGCGGCGTACTGCTGGGGCCAGGTGCCGCACCCGTCTTGGGTCGCGCCGTCGACTCCCTTGCTGCTCGGGACGCCGGTCACGATCCCGCACCCGATGATCGACACACCACGGACCCACACCTGACGTTGTATCGATTTCGGAAACGACGTTTCGCCGAGGGTGAACGCGATCGAGTCCCCGTCGAGCATCACCCGCGTCGCGCCGGGGAGCGGCGGGGCGTTGACGAGGCGAGCGAACGTGGTGAGGAAGTCGGGCCGGTCGCGAGCCGAGGCACCGGTCGCGGTGAGGCCGAGGAGTACGACCGAGGTGACGACGGCGCTGATGGGCACCCACGCGGCGCGATTCCGGACCCACCGGAACCGCTGCTCACGTATCGGCCTCTCGACGGCGACGTACGACGCGAGGGCGATGGCGAAGGTCACCCCGATCCGGAGTGCGAGGAGGGCGTTACCGTCGAGGCCCGTGCGGTCGGGTGAGAGGGCCACGAAGATCGGCCAGTGCCAGAGGTAGAGACCGTACGAGATGCGACCGATCTGCGGTAGCGGCGGAAGCGAGAGTCCGAATCGGACGGGACCGCGGACCATCGCCGCGCAGATCACTGCCGCGGCCGCGAGTGCCACCACGCTGAAGCCGCCGCGGTAGAGGCGTGGCCAGTTCTCCGACTCGTGCGTGACGATCCACACGAGTACTCCGAGTCCGAATACCCCGGCGCCTTGGATCATGACTGTGGCGAACCGTGACCATGCTGCGCGCGGGAACGAGAACACGAGGGCGAGCGCCGCACCGATGAGCAGAGCCTGGGCTCGAGTGTCGGTGCCGTAGTACACGCGAGATGCGTCGCCACCGGGGTGGTACAGCACCGTCATGAGCACGGCCGAACCGATCGCGAGACTCAGCACGATGGCAGTGATGAGTTTGATGTTGGCGCGTGCGACCCGGACGATGCCGAGGAAAGCGAGAGGCCAGATGAGGTACCACTGTTCCTCGATCGCGAGCGACCACATGTGCCGAAGCGGTGATGGGGATCCGAATTGCGCGAAGTAGGGCTGGCCGGAGAGGACCAGACGCCAGTTCTGCACGTAGAAGAGCGAACCGAAGAGGTCGCCGCGCAGCCCAAGTGCTTCGTCGTCGGTGGCGAAGAACGCGCCGAAGATCGCCACCGCGACTAGGACGACCACGAGTGCGGGCAGCAGCCGCCGCGCTCGGCGCAGCCAGAACGCTTTGACTGCGACGCGCTGGGTCGAGCGGATCTCGCGGAGCAAGAGCAGCGTGATCAGAAACCCGGAGAGCACCAGGAAGACGTCGACGCCCAGGAATCCCGCGGGCGCCCACGTGACGCCGCCGTGGAACAACATCACGGCGACGACGGCCAGCGCGCGAATGCCGTCGAGGGACGGTTGATGCGCAAGCGGTGCCGGTGGGACGGCTGGGTCTGGGCCGGGACTCATCGGCAAGTGGGGAATTGTACGCGAGCGACCGCGGTAACTGGTGTCGTACCCTCACCGCGTGATCAATCGCGTCGTTGCTGGGATTTCGTGCGTTGGGGTCGCATTGATCGCGACGGTCACGGTTTCGGGCGCCGCTCCCGCGCCGGCCCTCGCATCGATTCCCGTTCCGGCGGCGATCGATGCGACCGGGGGGAGGGACGTGACCGCCGAGCTCAACCTGTTTCTGGCCGGCGTCAGGCCAGGCACCACCGTGAACTTCCCCGACCATGCGCGCTATCGCGTGGAAGGGGTTGTGGGGTTGGATCGTCGGCGCAACGTGACCATCGAGGGTCACGAATCGACTTTGATCGCGACCACCGATGGCAGTGGAGTCGCGCCGTCGGCGTACAACCTTCGCGCGCATTGGCCGCGCATGCGCGAGCACGTCGCGATCCGCGAGAGCGTCGGCATCACGATTCACGACCTCACCGTGCAGGGTCCGAATATCAAGGGCATCTATCGGCCGGCGCTCGAAGCTCAGGCGGGCTTCGTGGTGTCCGGTTCCCGCTCGGTCACGCTCGACACCGTGACCGCGCGCGCCACGTACGGCGACGGCGTGTACATCGTCGGAGCTTCGAAGGACGTCCTCCTCAAGAACTGCACCTTTGATCACAATGGTCGTCAGGGTGTTGCCGTCGTCGGCGGAGAGAACGTGACGATCACCGGCTGCACGATCACCAACACCGGTCGTAGTGCCATCGACTTGGAACCCGGGCATGGGTTCGTGCGCACGGTCCACATCCAGGACAACAAGGTCCGGCGGTATACGAACTTCTTGCTCGCCGCGGTCGGTGCCGGAGTGGGGGTGCAAGACGTGTGGTTGGTACGCAACCACGTTGAGGGCGCCAAGGGTGTGAGCGTGTACGTGGGCACCGAACGATCCGTCCGGCCGGGGATTCATGTGATCGACAACACCGGCGACGGGACATCACGCGGGTATCAGGGCGTGCTGATGCGGTTCACGCGATTCGACGGCATCGAGGTGCGGGGGAACCATCAGCGCGTTGCGCGCGGGGTAACTCCCGTCCTCCTCCACGACTCGTGCCACGACACCGTGATCGGGAACAACTTCGGGGGTGCTACCACCGTGGTGGGTCGCGACGGCGATTGCGCCACACCGATGCCGCCTCTGGGCGCAAGGTCCACCTCGGGGCCGTCGACACCGTTTTCGGCCGGCGCGGGTCGCAAGGTGCTCCCGCCAGCCCCGGCGACTATCCCGGTGCCGACCACGGTCGCGGCTCGGCCCGCGTCGTCGGGAACGTCACCGATCGCATTGGTGGTCGCGGTGGGGATCGGTGCACTCGCCGGCGTGGGCGGCACCGTCCTCACCCAGTGGGGGAGGCGCAATCGGGAGCCGTGACCGATGCGAGTGACGGTTACCGGGGGTTGAATCGCCACACGGCAAGGCTCTCGACTGCGCCGCGCGGCGTCTCGAACACGAGATCATCGCCGCAGACTCGGAACCACGTCTTGGGTCCGATGCCGTATAACGGTTCCGCGCGACGTCCGCAGGTGCCCGGCCGTCGGCCTCCGAGATCACGCTTGGGTGTGGTGTGGAGTTCTTCATCCGCGTTGATCGACCGGACGTAGTACGCGACGCGGTCGCGCTTCAAGGCCCGGAGTACCCGATGGCGTTCCACCGCGCTGAGGAACGCGGTGTCGTTGACGATCCCTTCGATGGAGACCACCGGTCGGTCGAGTTCGTAGCCAAAGACCCCCGCACGATCTCCCATCGCGACGATCGCGTCGTGTGGCAGCGTTCGGTTCAACGAGTCGGCAATCGCCGTCGACTGGACGAAGAAGTCTTCGTCGCCGCGCGGTTGGAGCCGAGTGGCGTATCCCGCCATGACCACGATCGCGACGACCGCGCCCGCGGTTGCCACCGCGACCGGACGCGAGCGGACCCAGGTGAGCTCGAACGAACGTCGGCCGGTGGTCGACCACCACGTCGCGACGTTCGCAATCGCGATGCCCGGTCCGGCGATGAGTACGAACGCCGAGCCGTAGTAGTACCAGGACAGCAGCTTCCACGACGTCGACAAGTCGTAGTACGCGACGAGGAGGATGCCGCCGACGTACGCCAACGCCACCAAGCCGAAGAGTTGCATCCGACGCGATCGGGTTTCGTCGTGGTGGCGGCGCGTGAGCACCAACGACAGCCCGACCACGATGATCACCCCGGTCGCGAACAGTCCCGGGCCGATGGGAAGCGAGATTCCGAGGCCGTCGAAGAAGTACGCGTGGAGGTCAGGCCAACCGCCAGTGGGGGGCGGGAGTGCTTTCACGCGGCCCGACACCGGCAGCCATGACTCGAAGAGGACTCGATTGACGCTGCAGTAGACCCCGAGTGCCACTGCGGGCGGAGTGGCCAGCGCCGCCGCCACTCGAGCGATATCGCGGGGGCGGCACCGCGCCCACGCGAGCCTTCCGAGAACTCCGAGGCCGAACAATCCGGCGATGCTCACCGCGTCGAGACGGCTGAGCACCACCAGCGCGAGTGCGACACCGCAGATCCACGTGTGGCGCCATCCGGCACGGGTCGTGGGAACCACGCCCGCCAGCAGCTCGGACTCGAGCAATGAGCGCGCGGCGTAGAGGAGCATTGCGAGCAAGATCGGGGTTTCGACACCGCTGAAGGGCGGGCTCCGCACCTCGTAGGTAGCGATGACCGCCGCCGGGAGGAGACCGATCCAGAACGTTCCCTCGGCGCCCAGAAATGCGGCAATCGCGCGGAGCTGCACCGCGTCGAAGATCCAAAGAACCCCTGCGAGCACCTTGGGCACAACCATCCCGGCCACCCGGCCGCGGAACACAAGGTAGAGCGGCACGAGTAGCAGCAGCCAGAGCGGGTGGTACCCGTTGGTCGAGTGGATGCCGTCCCACGTGGAGCCCTTGCCGAGCGCGACGTTCTGTGCGATCCGGAAGTAGTAATAGGCGTCATCTTGCGCGAACGCGGCCTTCCCGAGGCGCGTCGACGTCACCATACGGACGACCTGGAACGTCGAGACTCCGACGCCGATGAGGAGGTACGCAAGGCCCGGGAAGCGAAGCCAACGAGCCGAGAACCCCTTCATCGCGGCACCTTATCTCCGACTCTCGAGAGTCGGAGACGGCGCAATGGTGCGAATTTCGAACGACCGGCGCCAGGCAGAGTCCGGATGCTCCGCGCCCACTTGTGGCCGCGCCGTACGGTGTGGCCGTGCAGTCGGATCGCGGGGTGATGACCACTGAGAACGTGGTGATCTTGTTCACCGACATGGTGGGTTCAACTGCGTTGTCGTCGAGCCTGGCCGTCGATGCCGGGGACGAGTTGCGGCGCCAGCACTTCTCGATTCTGCGTCAGGCGGTCGCGGAAGCCGGCGGCATCGAGGTGAAGCATCTCGGTGACGGGCTGATGGTCGTGTTCGGCTCCGCGTCGACGGCGCTGTCGTGCGCGGTCGTGATGCAACAAGCTGTGGAACGCGACAACCGAGACCGTGAACAGTTGGTCGGTCTACGGGTCGGGCTGAGCGGCGGGGAAGTCAGCAAAGAAGGCGACGACTATTTCGGTGACCCCGTGATTGAGGCGGCCCGACTCTGCGCCATGTGCGAGAGCGGACAGATTCTCGCCGCGGACATCGTTCGGTTGATGGCCGGTCGACGGAACCGTCACGAGTGCCGCCCACTCGGGGAGCTGACCCTGAAGGGCTTGCCGGATCCGGTCGCGACGGTCGAGGTGCAGTGGGAACCACTGGGCGGAGCCGACGTCGGTGAGGCGATCCCGATACCTGGTCGGCTCTCGGTCCGTCCCGCGGTGGGCGTGGTCGGCCGCGAGGCCGAGACCGCGACGATCGCAGACGCCTACAAGCGCGTCGCCAGTGGGGACGGCCGCGAGGTGCTGCTGATCTCGGGTGAGGCAGGTCTCGGAAAGACCACCCTCGTCGCCGAGTCGGCACGAGCCGCGTTCGACGCGGGAGCGTGCGTGTTGTTCGGGCATTGCGAAGAAGACCTCGCCACGCCGTACCAGCTCTTTGCCGAGGCGCTGGGCCACTACGTCACCCACGCTCCCGGAGGCCACCTCGTCGCGCACGTCGAGGCGTACGGTTCGGAACTCGCCCGGCCGGTCCCCGCGCTCGCGAGCCGGATCCCTGACCTGCCGGCCTCGAAGGCGACCGACGCCGACACCGAACGGTTCTTGCTCTTCGCCGCGGTCGTCGGACTCCTCGGCGCCGCATCGGCACGGCAGCCGGTGGTGCTCGTGCTCGACGATTTGCAGTGG
>JANYLF010000264.1 GCA_025357995.1 Acidimicrobiia bacterium
CGACGCCGTGCTTACGAGCGGAGTCGTACAGGTCCACGTGCGGAATATCGTATCGCGAAACTCCGGGAGTCGCGTCACGCTCTCTCGTCCCACTCTGGTCCCGGGTTCATCCGGGAGTGAGGTGCACCGGCATGTATCAGAGATGTATCAAAACACCTGATACATCGAGGTCCATGTGATGACGCTGCGTCTGCGACGTTCCGCGTAAGACCTGATCAGCGGCACTGCAAGGATTTGGTCGGAATTCCTGGACGCGCCGAATCCCGATTTGCAAGCAGGGGGTCGTGGGTTCGAGTCCCATCGTCTCCACTTTTCCGGAGCATCCTGACCAGCAGTTCCCCGTCGAACAAACTTCTCCAGGCGCGCGACCGGTGGGGGTTCACGTATTTCATCACGCGATCCGCTCGACGCACCGGGCGAGTCATCGAGGCTCTTCGCGAGGTTGCTCAGCTCGATCGCTGAACATCGGCCGGCCCGAATCGAGAGGATCGCGGGGACACGCGCGCCCCGCCCGCACCCCGTGGTGCCTGTTGAGCGCCGCGTTGGTTGAGCACGCGTGGTTGTTGTAGCGACAGCGAAGGCGGAGACGTGGTGAGGGCGGCCTGCGGGTTGCTCTTCTTCGCGTTTGGCGTCAGCGTGCGCGCGACCTGAACGCGCAAGGACCCTCCCGCTTATCTCTGGCGAGTGACGGGAGGGCCCTTCCTGGTGCCCGGAGGCATTGTTGAAGATCGTAGGAACAGATGACGCCGAAGTCGAACGCGCCTTGGTGGCGGGCGAGATCGAGTGTCCCGATTGTGGCGGCCGGCTGGGGCCGTGGGGATCGGCGCGGTGGCGGGTGGTTCGTCGGCCGAGTGGTGACGAGCGGCGCCGACCACGGCGGTCGCGCTGCGTTCGCTGCGCGGCAACGCATGTGCTGATCAGGACCGACACGCTCCTTCGCCGCCGCGACTTGGCCGAGGTGATCGGCACCGCGCTGGTGGCCAAGGCCACCGGGATCGGTCATCGCGGCGCCGCCGCGATAGTGGGCGTGCCGGCCTCGACGGTGCGCGGTTGGTTGCGCCGCTTCGCCGCTAACGCCGAGTCGGTCCGGGTGTGGTTCACCGTTCTGGCTCACCGTCTCGACCCGATGTTGGCGCCGCTGGTCGCGACGGCTTCGTCGTTGGGTGATGCCGTCGAAGCCGTGGCGGTGGCGGCCCGGGCGGCGTCGTTGCGCCTCGCGCCGGTCGAGCCGTGGTGGTTCGCGTCGGCGGCGAGCGGGGGGCGGTTGCTCTCCAACACGGGTTGGCCCTGGGCGCCGGCGGATTGAGCGGCCAACCTCCCGATCCTCGCCCCTCGAGGTGCCAGGAGGCTCCATGGATGACCGCCGCCGCGATGTGGCGTTGTTCCGCTACTCACTGATCCGAGAAGCGGCGGATCCCGCCTTGACCAAGGCCGAGCGCGGTCGGCTTGTGCGCGCCTTGGCCGCCCGCGACCACACCGGGCCACGCGGTGAGCGAGTGCGCGTCTCGCGCAACACCCTCGACCGTTGGATCCGGGACTGGCGAGCGGGTGGCTTCGAGGTCCTGATCCCGGCGGCTCGCTCCGCGGAGCCGACGACGCCGGCGGCGACCTTGGACCTGGCGGTGAAGCTCAAGCGCGAGACGCCCGGACGCACCGCCGCCCAAGTGACCGAGATCATCGCCGCGGCCGAGGGCTGGGCTCCGTCGGAGCGCACCATTCAGCGGCTGTTCGCCCGCCTCGGGTTGAACACCCGACCCGACGGCACGCCGCCGGTGGCCTTCGGTCGTTTCGAAGCGGCGGCACCGAACGACCGCTGGACCGGCGATGCCCTCCACGGTCCGGTCATCGGCGGCCACAAGGCCTACCTCTTCGCCTTCATCGACGATCACTCCCGCGCCATCGCCGGCTATCGGTGGGGCCACTCCGAAGACACCGTCCGGCTGGAGGCGGCCCTGCGCCACGGCCTGGGTTCGCGGGGCATCCCGCGTTCGATCTATGTCGACAACGGCAGCGCGTTTGTGGCCGCCCCGCTGTTGCGGGTCTGCGCGGTATTGGGCATCCGCCTCGTGCATTCGAGGCCGGGTCGGCCCGAGGGCCGGGGCAAGATCGAACGCTTCTTCCGCACCGTGCGCGACCAGTTCCTCGTCGAGGTCGAAGCCCGGGGCGTCGCCGAGCTCGTCGAGATGAACCGGCTCTTCGCCGCCTGGGTCGAGACCGCCTATCACCGCCGCGTCCACTCCGAGACCAAGGCCGCGCCGCTGGCGCGTTTCGTCGCCGGCGGGCCCTTCGCCATCCCGACACCGGCACAACTCCACGAGGCGTTCCTGTGGTCCGAACACCGCAACGTGACCAAGACAGCCACGGTCAGCCTGCACGGCAACACCTTCGAAGTCGACGCCGTCCTCGTCGGTCGCCGCGTCGAGTGTGTCTTCGATCCCTTCGACCTCACCGCCATCGAGGTCCGCTACTCCGGCCGGCACATGGGCGCGGGTGTCGCCCGGGTGATCGGACGCCACACCCACCCGATGGCCCGGCCCGAAGCGGCGGCGGCTCCGCCGACCACCGGCATCGACTACCTCGGCCTCTTGGCGGCGCGCCATGCCGCCGAGCTCGCCGAGCGCAGCGGACCCATCGACTACTCGGGTCTCACCGAGACCACCACCCCCGGCCAACTCACGATTCCCAACCTCGAAAGCGACACGCCATGAGCATCGAAGTCCTCCAAGCCCATTACGGCTTCACCCGCATGCCCTTCGGCCGCGACCTGGCGCCGCAGATGCTGCATCGCTCCGCGGGCCACGGCGAAGCTCTCGCCCGCATCGCCTGGTGCATCTCTGAGCGTGCCCTCGGCGTGATCACCGGCGAGGTCGGCTCGGGCAAGACCGTGGCCGCGCGCGCCGCGGCCGCCAACCTCGATGCCAGCCGCCACACCGTCATCTATCTCGGCAACCCCGCCATCGGGTCCCGCGGCCTCTACGCGGCGGTCGTCTCGGCGTTGGGTGGCGTGCCGCGCTTCCACAAGGCATCGCTGATCCCCCAAGCCGCCGACGCGCTCGCGGCGGAAGAGAGCGAGCGCGGCAAGCGCGTCGTCGTGGTTGTCGACGAGGCCCATCTCCTGACCACCGACCAACTCGAAGAGCTGCGCCTGTTGACCAACGCGGAGATGGATTCCCATTCGGCCTTCGCCTGTCTCCTCGTCGGCCAACCAACCCTTCGGCGCCGCATCAAGCTCGGCACCTTCGCCGCGCTCGATCAGCGCATCGCGCTGCGCTTCGCCATGCCGCCGATGACGCCGGCGGAGACGACTACCTACATCGCGCACCATCTCAACCTCGCGGGCCGGGCTGACACCTTGTTCTCCGACGACGCCGTCGCTCTCATCCACCAGGTCTCACGCGGCCTGCCCCGCGCGGTCAACAACCTCGCCCTGCAATCCCTCGTCGCGACTTACGCGGCGAAGAAAGCCATCGTCGATGAGTCCTCGGCACGCGCCGCCGTCACCGAGATCACCGCCGAGTGACCACCACAACAACCGCAGGCCTCAGCACACCCCGACCGCATCTCCATGCAACGCGTCGTGGCCGTGCCCACCGAGCGTGTCGGCCAACAGACGTGAGCGACCTAACGGTGCTCACGGCCTCCCACAACCGGAAAGCGGCGGGAAATCGTGGGTTCCAGTGGGTTGCAGCCCACAGAAACCCCGGCATAGTCCCCCCTCCGACACCACGGTTGTGAGGAATATCGAACGCGGTCGCTCAGCGGGAAATGGACCGGCCCGCTGCGGCCATGAGTCGTTCGGTGCCGGTGGCGTCTGCCGGGATCGGAGCTACCGGCTTGATGAGGCCATGCTCGCGTGCCGCGTCGGTGCAGGTCGCCGCGACCACCACGGAGATCGTCGGGATCATCTCCACCTCGAACTCGATCGGGTGACCGACGCTGGCCGCGAGATCCCACGCGTGACACAGAGCGTCGACGATCGCGAAGTTGATCACCACCGACCCCGGCAGCTCGCCGAGCGGGGTGACGTGGCTCGAGTCCAGTACGCCGTCGGTACCCCACATCGCCAGACTGCGGTCGGTCACCTCGTCCGCGAATTGCGCGAGGTCGCCGTCGTAGGGCACCGCGCCCATGGTCTCCTCGGGCGACACGGTTTCCTCACCGGTGACGATACCGGCCCACAGCAGCTGGTTGTTCAACGCGTGGCTGGCCAACCGGCGGACGGTCCAGGGCTCGCAGTTCGAGACGACGTCCATCTGCGCCTCCTGCAGCGCGAGAACCTGTTCTCGCAGCGCTCGCACCGCGAAGTCCAGGGTTGCCAGCTGATTTGCTGCTTCCTGATCCATAGCCCCACCCCTTTGCCGCGGCGCGAACGCTACTTCGTAGCGGCCGGCGTGTCGCCGGTACGACCCGCGTGCGCGAGGCCGGCCCGCCGAAGGGACCGGCCTCGCGTTCGCACTGCGGGCCGCATGGGTCGCTCGACGTCAGGCTTTCGCGACCTCGCATTCCTTCGGGTCGATGTGGCCCAGGTTCTTCACCACATTGAACGCGCCGCCCTCTGACCGGGCGATGTACATGTTCATGCGCACGTGGTGCTGACCCGGCACCATCTCGGCCGGGCCTCCAGGGCCCTGCTCGATCCGGGCGTGGTCGAGCGCCGCGATGACGTCGTCCTGGTCCAATGAACCAGCCTCCCGGACCGCGGACTCCCAGAGCTTGAGCGCCCGGTATGTCCCCGTGCACGCGCTCCCCGCAGTGAACAGCGCGCTCCCCGGGTAGAGGCTCTCGTAGCGGTTCAGCAGCTCGATGCTGAACGGGTCTTCGACACCGCGGTAGTAGTCGAGGCACCCGTAGAGGCCCTCGACGTGCTCGGCCGGCACCAGGTTCAGGAAGTTCTCGTCGAAGTAGGTGCACACGATCTGCCCACCTCGAACGGT
>JANYLF010000080.1 GCA_025357995.1 Acidimicrobiia bacterium
AGCGTCGCACCCCGCGCGCCCGGTGGCGACGCGAGCGCGAGCGCGTCGAGCGCCGCGTGATCCGCGCCGAGCAACCGTCCGATCGCATCGGTCACCTTCGTGGCGTTCAAGGTGCACACGAGCGGCAGGAACCGACCCGTCGCGTCGGCGAACCCCGCGACCGCGCCCGAGGCGTCGTGCGTGGGTGCGTCGCTCATCGCGAACACGGTGCCCGATGTGCCGAACGAGAACACCACGTCACCCGGGCGCTGGCCGAGCCCCAGCGCGGCCGCCATGTTGTCGCCGGTCCCAAGCGCGGCCGATGCGTCGACCACCGGTGGCACCGCGGCGAGCCAATCGGTTTCGCGGTCGACGATCTCCAGGAGATCGAACCGGTACTCGCCCGCGCCGGGTGACCAATATCCCGTACCCGATACGTCACCGCGGTCGGTCTGGTATTCACCGGTCGACTGCCACACCAGCCAGTCGTGCGGAAGCATCACCCGTTCAATCCGCTCGAAGACCTTGGGCTCGGTGCGGTGCAACCACGAGAGCTTCGTGATCGTAAAGGCCGCGACCGGAACCGATCCGCACGCGGTGGCCCACCCGGCTGCGCCGTCGTCCAGCTGCTTGCGCAACCAACCCGCGTCGGCTGCCGACTCCGTGTCGTTCCACAACTTCGCGGCGCGCAACGGATTCCCCGCGGCGTCGGTGACCACCAGACCGTGCTGTTGCGCGGCGATCGAAACCTCCGCGACGTCGTCAAAACCGCCGGCCGCGTCACGCGCCGTGACAAACGCACGCCACCACTCACGCGGATCTTGCTCGGAACACGGTGGCGCGGTCTGCGGATGCGCGGCCCGACCGGACCGCATCACCGCGCCGGTGTCGCCGTCGCGGATCTCGACCTTGGTGGACTGCGTCGACGAATCGACCCCCGCCACAAGCATGCGCGCTACCGAACGCCGAAAAGCAGTTCGGTCACGAGTTGGTCGAGCCGTTCGTGGCCGTAGCCGTACGACGCGAGCTCGTCGACGTCGAACGTTTCTTTGCGGAGCGTCGCGAAACGCGTCTCCGCGGGCTCCGGCAACGTGGGGATGCCGAGTTGATCGACCTTGGCGACGGCCAACGCGTCCTGGATCTCCGAATCTTCCGCGAAGCGCTCCGCCTTCTCCTTGAGGATGAGATAGGTCCGCATACAGCCGCGAACGAAATCCCACACGCCGGCAATGTCGTCGGTCCGGTAGGCGTGCGCGTCGAAATGGCGCATGCCGAGCCATTCGGCTTCCTCGAGCAGCTTCACGAGGTAGAACGCGTCCTTCTGCCCTTCGGCGCCGAAGCGGAAGTCCTGGTCGTACTTGCCCGGCACCTGACCGTTGAGGTCGATGTGGAAGAGCTTGTCGGCCCAGAGGGCTTGGGCGACCGCGTGGTGAAACGACAGACCACTCATCGTCTCGTGCGCGAACTCCGGGTTCACACCGACCATCTCGGGATACTCGAGTTCGCGAATGAACGCGAGGGCATGGCCGACGGTAGGGAGCAGAAGATTGCCGCGCGGCTCATTCGGCTTCGGCTCGATCGCGAGCTCCATCGCGTAACCCTGCTCGGTGATGTACGCGCAACACGCGTTGATCGCCTCCGCGTAGCAATCGAGCGCGGCGGGAATGTCTTTCGCGGCGTCACACTCCACGCCCTCGCGACCACCCCACATCACGTACACGGAAGCACCCAGCTCCGCACCAAGGTCGATCGCGTCGATGGTCTTGCGCAACGCGTACCGCCGCACCTTCGGATCGTTGGCCGTGAACGCGCCGTCCTTGAAGATCGGCTGCGAGAACAGGTTGGTCGTGGCCATCGGCGCGCGCATTCCCGTCTCTTCGAGCGCGCGTTGAAACCGCGCGACGATCTGATCGCGCTCCGCGATCGACGCTCCGGGCGGCACGAGATCGTCGTCATGAAAGTTGACGCCGTACGCGCCGAGGTCCGACAGGCGATGGACTGCCTCCACGGGGTCGATCGGCGGCCGCGTCTCATGGCCGAACGGGTCCCGGCCGCGGTTGCCGACAGTCCAGAGCCCAAAAGTGAAGAGATCCTCGGGCGTGGGCGTGTAGTCAGACATCCAGTGCTCCTGATCCGGCCACGTCATCGTCGACGCCGCGACGCCGAGCGTACGCGGCCATGACTCGCCGTTCATTGTCCGGATCCCACGAAGCCCCAAGGAATCCGCCCGACGACCGGGCACGTCTTGTGGCCGGCGCTGGGAAGGGTGCAGGCTGGCGCGATGTCGACTGAGATTGATGCCCTGCTCGCCCGTGCCCAGCGCGAGATCGACAGCGGTCTCCTGCCGAGCTGCCAGCTCGCGATCGCGCGCAACGGCGAGATCGAGGTCTTCGAAGCGTTCGGCGACGCCACCACCGACGAGCGCTACATCGTCTTCTCGGCGACGAAGGCATTCGTCGCGTCGCTCGTGTGGGTCTTGATAGGGGAAGGCGCGATCGACGTGTCGAATCGGGTCGTCGACTACATCCCCGAGTTCGCACCCAACGGCAAGGACGCGATCACCGTCGAGCAGGTCATGCTCCACACGTCCGGATTTCCGCACGCGCCGCTCGGTCTCCCGGCAATGCTCACGCGCGCAGGACGCGTCGAGCGGATGGCGCAATGGCGGCTCAACTGGGAGCCCGACTCCACCTACGAGTACCACCCCGAGTCCGCGCACTGGGTGTTGGTGGAGATCATCGACCGAGTGACGGGCGGCGACTACCGCGACCTCCTGTACGAGCGCATCACTCGCCCGGCGGGTATCCGCGATCGCATACTGGGGACCACGATGCCGGTCGCACCCGTGGCCCAAGTCGGCGAAGTGGCGACGCCGGACGAGCTCGAGGCCGCACTCGGAATACGTGAGCTGCCGATGTCGACAGTCACTCCCGAGGGGTTGATCGCGCTGAGCCAAGACGACGCGCGACCCATCGGACATCCCGGCGGCGGCGGAATCATGACCGCGGCCGACCTCGTCACCTTTTACCAAGCGCTCCTGCGCAACGACGCCGGCATCTGGAAGCCTGACGTGCTCGCCGACGCCATCGGCCACGTGCGCAACACCAAGCCGGAGCGTTGGACCGGCGTCACCGCGAACCGCGGCCTCGGCGTGGTCATCGCCGGTGACGACGGCAAAGCCAATCTGCGCGGCTTCGGCCACACGCAGTCGCCGGCCACCTTCGGCCACAACGGCGCGGGCGGCCAGATCGCATGGGCCGATCCCGAGTCCGGCATCTCGTTCGCGTACCTCACGAACGGGCTCGACGATCACATCCTTCGCCAGGGCCGCCGCGGCATCGGGCTGTCGAGCCGGGCCGCGATCTGCTGACACCATGGAACGGGGCGTGGCCCATCGCCCTGGTCGTTTTGTCCACCTCGAGCGATCTGTGCTGAAGTCTCACCACCCACTCTCACCAGGACCCACTATGCGCCGATCGATCAGCACGCTCCTCGTGGCCTTCGCCGCGGTCGCGGTGGCACTCGCGCCGACCGCGGCATCGGGCGCACCGCGGCCCGCGCATCGTCATCCCGATACCGACACCACGTTCGCCGTCGGTCGCGTGTCGCTCACGGTCGTCGACACGACGCGGCCGACGGATGCGAACAACAGCTATCCCGGCGCGCCCGATCGCACGATCCCCGTGATGGTGCTCTATCCCGCGAAGGGCACGCCCGACGGCACGGTCACCGACAACGCGTCGCCGAGTCGCAGTCACGGTCCCTATCCGCTGTTTGAGTTCTCACACGGCTTCACCGCCAACGGCCCCGCATACGAGCAGGCACTGCTCGCGCAGATCGCGGCGCACGGCTACGTGGTGGCAGCACCCACGTTCCCGCTCTCGTCGGGCGGCGCGCCCGGCGGGCCACGTCTCGTCGACTACGTGAACCAGCCGGCCGACGTGAGCTTCGTCATCACGCAGATGTTGCGCACTTCGCAGGCAGCCGGGCCGCTTCACGAGATGATCGACCAGAACGAGATCGGCGTCGGGGGTCATTCGCTCGGTGCGATCACCACCTTTGGCTTGACCGCGAACGAGTGCTGTATCGACCGGCGAGTCGATGCCGCCATTCCCATCTCGGGACTCGAGCTTCCGTTCGGCGCCTCTGCGTGGACCTACCCGAAGCTCCCGCGTCTCTACATCCATGGTGACCAAGACGGCACCGTTCCTTACGCAGGGAGTACCGACGCCTTCGCCAAGGCGCCGACACCGAAGTATCTGCTCACCTTGCTCGGTGCGCCGCACACCCCCTTCTTCGGCGCCTGGAAGACCCCGATCATCGATACCGCCGTGGCGTTCCTCGACCGCTACCTGAAGCACGACCACCGCGCGCTCGACCGCATGACCGCGGCCGGCAACGTCGGCGGCGTCGCCACGCTCCAAGCGGCTCCGCACTAACTCCGACCCCGCGCCGCGCGTACATGACACGCACGCCAGGGATGCGCGAGGCTGGCGCGCATGGGTGCTTTGGACGGAGTCAAGATCCTCGACTTGTCGTGGGGCATCGCCGGGCCGCTCGGCGTGATGCTGCTCGCCGAGCAGGGCGCCGATGTCATCAAGGTCGAACCGCCGGGCGGTGATCCGTTCCGTGCGTACAGCGGGTACGCAGTGTGGAACCGCTCGCGCCGATCGGTGACCGTCGATCTGAAGTCGGCCGCGGGTCTCGAAGCGTTTCATCAACTCGTCGATGACGCCGACGTGCTCGTGGAGACGTTCCGACCGGGAGTGACCGATCGGCTCGGCATCGGCTACGACGCGCTGCACGCGCGCAACCCGCGCCTCGTGTACCTCTCGTGCCCGGGTTACCCCGCAGGGCACCGACACGCACAACGGCCGGGATACGACGCGCTCATCCAGGCGAGTAGCGGTCAGCAATGGGAGCAGCCCGGCTGGCGAATGGGGCCGATCTTCCTGCACATGCCGATGCCCAGCATGGGCGCAGTGTTCCTCATCCCGAGCGGAATCCTCGCGGCGCTCATCGCCCGCGAAGACACCGGGCGCGGTCAACATGTGCGCACTTCGCTCTTCCAGGGCGCGTTGCTCTACACCACCCAGATCTGGCAACAGGTCGAGAAGGCCGGCGCACCGTTTCACGACCTCATGGGCAAGAGCTATCCGCCCGGGGTCCACCAACAGTTTCTGTTCGAATGCGCCAACAACGAGTGGGTGCACACGTCGGTGATGAGCGGGCTCACCCCCACGAAGAGTCAAGACGCGTTGCTCGGTCTCGACGACGCGCCCGAACCGTTCGCGTTCATGGCGCTCGCGCCCGAGGAGCGCGAGGCGTTCACCGCGCGCCGCCGCGCGGCGTACAAGACGCACGACCGCGCCACGCTCGTCGCCGACTTCCAAGCGCACAACCACGCGATCGAAGCCGTCATCACGATGGAGGAAGCGTTGGGTTCGAGCGGAGCTCCGCATCCACAGCTCGTCGCGAACGGAATGGTGGCGACCGTCGAAGATCCCGAGCTCGGCACCACCACCCAGATCGGAGTCCCGATCAACCTCCACGGAACGCCCGGTGCGATTCGAGGTCCGCAGCCGCTCCCCGGCCAACACAATCACGAGGTCTTCGCTGCGCTCGGCTATTCCGACGCCGAGATCACCGCGATCGCGGGAGGAGTCGGCGCATGAGCGCCTTGGCGGGAGTGGTGGTCGTCGACTTCGGTCAATACCTTGCCGGTCCGTTCGGTCCGATGATCATGGGTGATCTCGGCGCCGACGTGATCAAGGTCGAGCCGGTACACGGCGACGGGATGAGGCTGGCGGGCAAGCCGTTCTTCGGTTGTCAACGCGGCAAGCGCGACATCGCCGTGGATCTCAAGTCGCCCGCCGGACTCGAGATCGGGCTGGAACTCATCGCGCGTGCCGACATCGTGCATCACAACATGACGGCGGGCGTCGCCAACAAGCTGGGCATCGGCTACGAGGACGCCAAGCGCGTCAACCCCGACGTCGTGTACTGCAATACCTGGGCGTACGGACTCGAGGGTCCACTCGCGCGCTTCGGCGGCCTGGACCCGCTGTACCAAGCTTCGGCCGGACTCGAGTACGAAGCCGGCGCGACCCACACCGGCAACGACCCGCTGTACTACCGATTCGGGATGTGCGACGCGG
The DNA here is from genome assembly GCA_025357995.1 of Acidimicrobiia bacterium. Lineage (GTDB taxonomy): Bacteria > Actinomycetota > Acidimicrobiia > IMCC26256 > JAENVU01 > JAENVU01. The sequence continues at coordinate 6,138 of JANYLF010000080.1, forward strand.
CCAACGCGATGTTGTCGGTCGTCGGTTCGCTGGCGGCGCTCTATCACCAGCGCGTCACGGGCGTCGGTCAGGAACTCTGGACGTCGTTGATGGACGGCGGCGCGGTGTACGCGTCCGACGCCCTCCTCGTGGCCGGCGAGACCGTCGAGCGGCCGCGCCTCGACCAGGGCCTGCACGGCATCGACGCGTGCTATCGCCTCTACGAAACCCAAGACGGTTGGATCCAGATCGCGGCGGTGAAGGAATCGGAGTGGGTGGCGTTGTGTGGCGTACTCGGCGTCCCCGAACTCGCCGACGACGCGCGTTTCGCCGTCGCGTCGTTACGACGCGACAACCGTGACGAGCTCGAAGCGTTGCTCGAGCCGCGCTTTCATACCCGCACGAGCGTCTCGATCTCGTTCGCACTCGACGACGCCGGCGTGCCGAACGAAGTGCCAGTGGATACCCACGGCGGCGACCTCGTCCTGAACGACGCCGACAACGTCGCGCTCGGAATGGTCGCCGAATACGAGCACCCGATGATGGGCATGATGCGCCAGTTCGGCCAGCTCGTACAGTTCTCCGATACGCCGACCGAGGTAGGCGGCCCGCCGCCGCTCGTGGGCCAGCACACACGCGAGATCCTCGAATGGCTCGGCCATGATGTGGCCACCATCGACGCCCTGAAGGCCGACGGCGTGATCACCTGGCCCGGCGACGACTACCCCTGGGTTGTGTAGCCCCGGCTTCGTGCAGGGTCAGTGAGCGACGTCGAGGAGAAACATCGCGGCTTCGTAGCGCCGCGCGTTGGTGAGCGCGGCGCCCGCGGCGACACCGAACCGGGTGAGCAAGATCTTCGTGTCCTCGTTGAGTTCGTGGCCGACGACACCGCGAAGCACCAACACGGCGAGAAGCTCCGAGCCCGAGACGACAGGAACGCCGATGTCGACGGTGCCGTCCGCAATCACGCCGACGACACCGCGTCGATCACAGACCAGGTCGACAATCGGCTGTCCGACCAAAGCAAGAGATTCCGGATCCACCACGGGCTGCATCGGCTGGCGCTCCTCGGCGATGAAGAGGACACCATGTTCCCCGCCGACGAGCGCGCGGCCTTGACGCACGATGCACGGCAACAGTTCGTCGAGCTCGAGTCGCGCGTGGAGTGCGGTCACGGCATCGAGGACGAGGCCCGCGCTGAGGAGCCCACTCGCGATCTCACCGTCGAGTGCGAACAGGCGATCGCGCTCGTCGACGACGCGCCGCAGATAGCGCTCTTTGGCAAACGCGTAGACGATGATCCACACACCGAACGCGGCCAGCGCGAAGCGCGTGACGTCGGCGTCGATGAGACTCTTCCCACCCACATCCACCACGTGGCGCGACACGACGGTGGCCGCGACGAGCCCGAACGCGACCACTCCAACCAAGAAGGCCAGCTGATGGCGGCGGCGAACGATCGCGTGCGCAGATGCGATCCCTCGATCGGGAAGGTCGGCCCGCCGTTGATCGCGGGCGATGTCGTCACGCAGTTCCTGTTCCGTGGTCACCGGGTGCGTTCACTCCTGATCGGTTCCGCCCTTCTGTACACCTATCGGCGAAGTTCTCGAACACCTTGACCATGGAGCGTGATCAGAACGCCGCGACCTAGCTTGCAGACGTGGAGATGTCCGAGTTGGGGGCCGACGCGATCCCCGCGATCACGGCGTTGGGAACACGCGCCCTGCTCGACCCACCGACGGAGTGGGAGCTCGAACGGGCGTTCACGGCAACGGACCAGCCCGCAGTCGTGCGCGGTGATCCCGCGAGTGGGGTCGTCGCGACCGTCACCGACGGCGGCCGCGGCTTCGTGCGGTTCATTGCGGTCGACCCCGATCACCGTGGGCGCGGACTCGGGCGCGCGCTCATGCGCACCGCGGAAGACGACGTGCGCGCGCACGGCGCGACGACCATCACGATCGGAACCGATGCGCCGCACTACCTCTGGGCGGGCATTGACTCCCGCGAACTCGCGATGGTGTGCCTCGCCGAGCGACTTCACTACGCGCGCGTCGAGCTCAACATCAACATGGACGTGGATTTCGCTCGCCTCGCGGCCGATCCGGGTGGATGGCGGGTCGCGGGTACTGCCGACCGTGACGCCGTCGACGCGTGGGCAACGCAGCACTGGGGCTGGTGGCGCGTCGAGATGCTCCGTGCCTGCGATCAGGATGGACTCGTGATCTCCGAAGATGTCGACGGCATCGCGGCCGTGTGCGCGCACGATGTGACGCGCGGCGGTCTGGTCGGTCCCGTTGCCGTGCGACCCGACCTCATGGGTCGCGGCGTCGGGGTCGCACCACTGCTGGGCGCGCTCCATCGCATGCGCGCGGTCGGCCGCAATCACGCGGAAGTCTCGTGGGTCGGACCCGTGGTGCCGTACGCGCGCGTCGGCGCCACGCTCGGGCGAATGTTCCTCGTGTACCGAAAGGACTTGGCGTGACCGCCTCACCCACGACCTTGTTGCCGGTACCGCGTGAGCTCGATGTGGGCACGGACACGGTCGATGCGATCGCCCCAACCGTCACGACCGATTCAACCCTGCCGTCGCAGGGGTACACGATCAGCATCTCTTCGGCGGGGGTCGACGTTGTCGCCGCCGACAACGCGGGCGCGTTCTACGCGACGATGACGCTGCGCCAGTTGGCTCGCGCGTACGACGGCCGCCTGCCCGTCGGAACCGTGCACGACTGGCCGGACCTCGCGACGCGCGGCGTGATGATCGACATCTCGCGCGACAAGGTTCCCACCATCGCGACACTGCACGCGCTCATCGACCGGCTCGCGGAGTGGAAGATCAATCACGTCGAGCTGTACGCCGAGCACACGTTCGCGTACGCGGATCACGAAGTGGTGTGGCGCGATGCAAGCCCCATCACTCCCGCGGAGCTCGACGAGCTCGACGCGTATTGCCGCGCCCGTCACGTGGCGCTCGTGCCCAACCAGAACTGTCTCGGCCACATGAACCGGTGGCTCCTGCACGCGCCGTACGAGTCGCTCGCGATGGATCCCGACGGGTACCTGATGATGGGAATGCGTCGGCCGCCGAGCACGATCGAGCCGA
>JANYLF010000001.1 GCA_025357995.1 Acidimicrobiia bacterium
CGCGGCCGCGTCGCACTCACCGTCACGCACCAATCGGGCACGATGCCACGCGAGAGCTCTTCGCCAGTCTCGGCATCGATCACGGGGATCGTGCCGGACAAGATCGTCCCCGCTCCCAACACGGCACCGGTCCCCACCCGAGCGCCGGCGACCACCATGCACCGAGATCCGATGAATGCATCGTCACCCACCATGATCGGCACCGCGCCCGGTGGCTCCAATACCCCACCGATCCCCACGCCGCCCGCGAGGTGCACGCGCTCGCCGATCTGCGCGCAGGAACCCACCGTCGCCCACGTGTCGACCATTGTGTCGGCACCCACGTGCGCGCCGATGTTCACGTAGCTCGGCATCATGATCACCCCTGGCGCGAGATACGAGCCCCAGCGGGCCGACGCGCCCGGCACCACGCGCACGCCCGCGGCTTCGTAGTGCTGCTTCAGCGGAATCTTGTCGCGGTACTCGAACGGCCCGAGTTCGATCGTCTCCATGTGCGTGAGCCGGAACAACAACAGGATCGCCCGCTTCAGCCACTGGTGCACCACGACATCGCCATCGACCCATTCCGCCACTCGTGCCTCACCGCGGTCGAGCAGGTCGATCGCGCTCCGCACACACACCGCGGCCTCGGCCTCGGACATCACACTCGCCATATCGTCCCGGTGGTCCCAGAGCGCGTCGATCTGTGCTTCGAGGTCAGCCATTCGCTCAGAGTACGCAACCTCGGCCGCGCGCGACCGCAACGTTGGGCGAACGGTCCGCTTTCCCTACGTTCCGCCGGCCGCGGCCAATCGCTCCAGCGCAAGAACGAGGCGGTCCGTGGGTTGGGTCAATGCCAGGCGCACGTGATCGGCACCCGCCGCGCCGTAGAGACTTCCGGGCGCCACCAACGTGCCCGCCTCCGCGAGACGCGCCGCGAGCTCCCAACCGTCGTCGACTTGGTCCTCCGAATGCAACCAGAGGTAGAACGGCGCAGGTCCACCGTCGTGGACGAGACCGTGTGCTGCCAGGCCTTCGAGCATCAATGCCCGCCGTTCCACGTACCGCGCGCGCTGGGCCGCCACATGCACGTCGTCGCCCAGCGCGATGCTCGCGGCCGCCTGAATCGGGGCCGGCATCATGAGCCCGGCGTGTTTGCGCACTTCGCCCAAGTAGCGCACAAGATCCGGATCGCCGGCGACGAAACCCGCTCGGAAACCGGCCATGTTCGAGCGCTTCGAGAGTGAGTGCACGGCCAGAACTCCGTCGGCCCCGGCGGCGAGCGCGGTGGTGGGATCTCCTCCCGAGAACTCGGCGTAACACTCGTCGGCCGCGAGCGTGATGCCGCGAGTGCGAGCCCACTCGACCGTCGCCGTCACCGCCGCGCTCGAAGCGACGGCCGCAGTCGGGTTGCCCGGAGAATTGGTCCAGAGCAGGAGTGCACGCGCGGCGTCGGCATCGCTCACGCGAGAAAGATCCAGTTGCCAATCGGCGTCGAGCGGTACAGGCACTGCACGCAATCCCGCCAGCTCTGCGCCCATCGCGTACGTGGGGTACGAGATCGCCGGATAGAACACCGTGTCACGGTTCGGTGTGCGGAGATGCAACATGCGCGGGAGAGACGCGACCAGCTCCTTCGTGCCGATGCACGCCAAGATCTGCTCGTCCGCGATCGAGACGCCGAGACGCCGGTCGATCCATTCGGCCGCGGCGGCCCGGAACTCCGACGAACCGATGGTGGCGGGATATCCGGTCGCATTCGGCGCGGCGTCCGAGAGCGCGGCGAGCACCGCTTCCGGTATCGGATCGACCGGGTTCCCGATGGAGCAGTCGACAACGCCGCCGGGCACGACATCGGCGAGCCGGCGAAACGCGTCGAGCCGATCGTGTGGGTACGGAGGCGGGACGAAGCCGGCCGAAGACATCCGCGGAGACTACCGGCGGACGGTCGCGACGCCGTCGACCGATGTGACCAGGTCGGCGAACCGCCCCACGAGGGCCTCGGGCAACCGCGCTCGCACCCGTGTGCCGCCTTCCTCGTGCACCGTCACGAGTACGTCGCCTTCGCGGTGCAACGCGGCGAGGATGTCACCTCGATCGTAGGGAATCTGCAGCTCCACGATGCTCGCGAGGGCCCGCAGCCGGTCGCCAAGGCGCGTCATGAGCTCGGCGATTCCCGTATTCGCGCGCGCCGAAACCGCGATCGCGCCGGGGTGGGTGCGCAACAAGTCGTCCACCACGTCCGGCGACGCGACGTCGACCTTGGTGAAGACGAGCTGCTCGGGCACGGCACCCGCATGGATGTCGTCGAGAACCCTGCGCACGGCATTGATTCGGCCGTCGGGATCGGGATCGCTCGCGTCGACGAGATGCAGCATGAAATCCGCATCGGCAACTTCGTCGAGCGTCGATCGGAACGACTCCACCAGTTGGTGGGGAAGCCGTCGAACGAAGCCCACCGTGTCGGACGCAAGCACGGTCTCGCCGCCGGGGAGGCGCAAGCGGCGGGTGGTCGGGTCGAGGGTGGAGAACAGCCGGTCTTCTACCAACACGGATGCGTCGGTCAGCCGGTTGAGCAACGTCGACTTTCCCGCGGTCGTGTACCCGACCAACGCGACCGTCGAGAGGGCGCGCCGCAACCTCGCCTTGCGTTGGGTATCGCGGGTACGGCCGAGACCGACGAGGTCGCGTTCGAGCTTCGTGATCCGACGTTGGATGCGTCGCCGGTCCACTTCGAGCTGCGTCTCTCCCGGGCCGCGCGTGCCGATGCCGCCACCCTGTTGCGAGAGTTGAAGTCCGCGTCCGCGCAAACGTGGTAAGCGGTAGCGCAGCTGCGCGAGCTCTACTTGCAGCATTCCCTCTTGGCTCGCAGCGTGCTGCGCGAAAATGTCGAGAATCAGCGCGACGCGATCCACCACGTCGCGTTCGAAGAGCTTCTCCAGGTTGCGTTGCTGCGCGGGTGAGAGCTCGTCGTCGAAGATCACGACGTCCACGTCGAGCGCCTCCGCGAGTTCCGCCAGCTCGTGCGCCTTCCCTTTGCCCACGTAGAGCGCCGGGTCGGGCGTGTCTCGGCGTTGCAACTCGATGGCGACGGGATCCGCACCGGCAGTGTCGGCGAGCAGCGCCAGCTCGTCGAGGCTCGCTTCGGCTTCCGCGGCCGTCGCCATCTTGTAACCGGTGCCCACGAGCAGCGCGGTCTGCTGGACCACGCCGAGGTCGACCTCGGTCGCGGTCAGCCGCCGCCGCCCACGATCCAAATGCTCCCGGCTCATCTCTCGTCCTCTTGGCCCTGCGGGCCGGGCCGGACGGGCCATGCTGCGTTGGTCGCGTTGTTGAGGCCGCGTTCTTCGTCCCACTCTGCTCTCGCCGACCTCGCTTGCTCGCGAAGAGCGTCCATGTCGATCTCGACATCGAAGACGTGGGAAACGGGACCGCCGAGACGAATCGTGTCCCCCACTTCCACCTCAAGAGCACCGCCGAGCACATGTACGGTGACGATTGCTCCGACCAGACCCCGACGGTGCGCCTGCGCCGCAACCGCGCACGCACCCGTACCGCACGATTGGGTCTCGCCGACGCCACGCTCCCACACCCGCATGGTGATCTCGTCGGGAGCAGTGACGGCGACGAACTCCACGTTTACTCGGTTCGGGAACCGTGCATCGCGTTCGAGTCGCGCGCCGTGGCGCGCGACGTCGATCGTCGAGGGATCGTCCACGAAGATCACGAGGTGTGGATTCCCCATGCCGGCGGCATCGGCGGTGATCACGTCGGTGTCACACTCCACCTGAAGATCGAACGCGCTCGCCGCGTCGACCGGGATCTCGCTCGGTACGAACGTCACCGGGCCCATGTCGCACACCGCATGGCGTACGTCGCCGTGATCGTCGAGTTCGAGATCCAACACGCGGCGACCACCGCCGGTGTCGACGATGAGTCGCGTCGGCGTACCCATTGCCGCGCGTCGCGCACGCCACGCAAGGGCACGGGCACCGTTCCCCGACATCTCCGCGAGCGAACCGTCGGCGTTGTAGAGGGTCATGGTCGCGTCGGCACCGTCGACCCCGCGTCCGAGGATGAGCAGACCGTCGGCACCAACGCCGGTGAAGCGATCGCAGAGCGCGACGGCGTCGGCCCCGGTCAGGGCCGCGGTCGTCACCAGGAAATCGTTGCCGGTGCCGTGCACCTTCGAGAGTTGAACCTTCATGGCGCTTCCCACCATGCCACTACCGCGTCCGTCGCCGACGGCGATTTCGACCCGGCCGCGAACCAGGCAACCCGCTCTTCGCGGCGAAACCAGGCGCGCTGGCGTCGGGCGAACTGCCGGCTCCGCACCATGACGGCTTCGATCACCGGCTCGAGCGACGCCTCACCGTCGCCGATCCACGCCGCCAGCTCCTGATATCCAATCGCCTGGCGGGCCGTGCGAGACCACCCGTCGGGCCGCTGCACGAGGGCGCGTACCTCCTCGATCCACCCCGCCTCGATCATCGCCCGGATCCTGGCGTCGAGCCGGGGCGTGAGCCATTCGGGATCGACCGTGAGGCCGGCGATTCGAACCGGCACGACCGGCGCGTGCGCGGCGCCGATCCCGGCGCCGAAGGACGAGAACGGTCGGCCCGTGAGTTCGATGACCTCCAGCGCGCGGACGATGCGGCGACGGTTGCCCGGCTCCATCCGCGATGCGGCGATCGGATCGGCCTTGGTCAACCTCGCGTACGCCGCCCCAAGACCGGCGTCGGTCGTGCACAATTCGTCGATGGTCGCCCGCAGCGCGAGATCCTCTCCTGGAAAGGTGAGGTCGTCGATCACCGCTCGGAGGTACAGACCGGTTCCGCCCACGAGTAACGCGCGATGGCCACGAGCTTCTACCCGGGCGATCGCGGCGCGCGCTTCGTTCTGGAAGCGCGCGACCGAGAAGTCTTCGTGCGGCTCGGCGATATCGATCATGTGATGCGGTACGCACGCACGCTCCGAGCGCGAAGCCTTCGCGGTGCCGATGTCCATACCGCGATAGACCTGCATGGAGTCCATCGACACGAGTTCCACGTCGGAATGCGATTCGGCGTAGGCCATTGCCACCGCAGATTTCCCCGACGCGGTCGGACCCACAAGCGCGAGATGCATTAGCGACCTCGAAGTGGCGGCACTCGTGGTGGCGGCGGTCGATGGCGTGGTTCAGCCCGCCGTCACCGGGATACGAGTCCGCGCCGATCTCGGGAGCGACAGCACGGCACCCATTTCGCCCCGCAACCAGTGCGGCGCGGCCTTGGTGATCGTGACCTCCACCGTCGCGCCCACCGGAACGTCGCCTTCGAAGTGCACGAGCTTGTTCTGACGGGTGCGGCCGCTCATGACGGACGGATCCTTCTTCGACGGACCCTCCACCAATGCGGCTTCCGTTCGACCCACCCGGTCTTCGTGTTTCGCGAGACCGTGACGTTCCAAGACCTCGTTGAGCTGGTCCATCCGCTCACGCGCGACCGGCTCGGGCACGAACTCGTCGACCATCTCCGCGGCCGCGGTTCCCGGACGGGGAGAAAACACAAACGTGTATGCCGCGTCGTACTGCGCGACATCGGCGAGCTCGAGCGTGGCCGCGAAATCGGCGTCGGTTTCGCCGGGGAAGCCGACGATGATGTCGCTCGTGACCGCGAGGTCCGGGATCGCGGCGCGCGCCATCGCGAGTTTTTCGAGGTAGCGATCGGCCGTGTAGCCGCGCCGCATGCGTGCCAACGTGCGGTCGCTTCCCGACTGCACCGGCAGATGCAAGTGCTCGCAGACGCTTCCGCATTCGGCCATCGCCGCGACCGTCTCGGCCCGCAGGTCCTTGGGGTGAGGCGACGTGAACCGAATCCGGTCGATGCCGTCAACCGCGTCGACCGCGCGCAGCAAGTCGGCGAACTGCGGACTCCATTGCCCGGAGCCGAGATCGCGGCCGTACGAGTTCACGTTCTGGCCGAGCAGCGTGAGCTCCGACACGCCGTCGCGCGCGAGCTCACTCACCTCGTGCACGATGTCTCCCATCCGTCGACTCACCTCGGCACCGCGCACCGAGGGCACGATGCAGAACGCGCAGCTGTTGTCGCACCCGATCTGGATGGTGAGCCACGCGCTGTGATCCACCTCGCGTTCCGCGGGCAGCGCCGACGGGTAGGCCTCGTGCTCTTCGAGAATCTCCACCACCGATGTACCGGTTCGTGCGGCTTCGGCGAGCAATGCGGGCGCGTGCGCGAGGTTGTGGGTCCCGAACACGACGTCGACGTGGCCGGCGCGCGCCACGATCTCCTCGCGGTCCTTCTGCGCGAGACAACCGCCGACGGCGATCTGCAGGTCCGGACGGCGATCCTTCAGCGCCTTGAGGTGACCGAGGTGGCCGTACAACTTGTTGTCGGCGTTCTCGCGAATGCAACACGTGTTGAGCACCACGACGTCGGCCGACTCCAGGTCGTCGGTAGCTTCCAGACCGTCGGCCGCCAAGACGCCGGCGATGCGCTCCGAATCGTGCTCGTTCATCTGACACCCGAAGGTGCGAACGTAGAAGCGTCGGGTCACAGCCGTGGATTCTACGACCCAGATGCGATCACTCCTCGTAGGATCGGCGCAATGTCTCGATGTCGCGCCCCGCATGCGTGGGTGGGGACGGCATAGATGCCCCTCGGCGTCCACGGATGGGAGTTCGTGGCGGCATTGACGATCGTGCTGCTCGGTGGAATGGTGCAAGGCGCGATCGGCTTCGGCCTCAACCTCATCTGCGTGCCGGTACTCGCGATCTTGGTCCCCGGTTCGATCCCCGGCTCGATGGTCGTGATGAGCATGCCGATGACACTCACGATGTTGCTCCGCGAGCATCACGCGATCGATTGGCCCGGCGTGCGTTGGATCGCATTCGGCCGCCTTCCGGGGACACTCGTCGGCGCGGCCGTGGTCGTCGCAGTGCCGAACGCGGAACTCGCGATCGTCGTGGGTTTCGTCATTCTCCTCGGCGTGGTCCTGAGCGCGCTCCATCCGGGCATCCCCGTAAATCGCGGGACGGGGACCAGCGCGGGTGTGATCGCCGGCATCACCGGGACCGCGGCCGGCGTCGACGGGCCCGTCCTCGCGTTGCTCTACCAACACCAGGAGCCGCACACCCTGCGGGCCACGCTCGCGACGTGCTTCTTGATCGGCGCCGCCGTCTCGGGAGTGGCGCTCGCGATCGCCGGAAAGCTCTCGGTCGAACAGCTCGAGTTCACCGCGATACTGCTCCCCGCGATGCTCCTCGGACTGGCCGTCAGCGGCCAACTCGCCCGGAGGCTGCGGCCCCACACGCTCCGTCCGATCGTCTTGGCCTTCGCCGCGATCGCGGGTTCCCTGGCGATCGTGCGCGGGCTTACCGCGATCTGACGCCCGCGGTCTCGCCCTTACATCCAACCGTCGACACGCTGGGTGAACCCCCACTACCCTCCGCACTCGCAGGCATCGGGGAAAGCGGAGATTATGCGACGCAGTTTGGGAATTCTCGCCACATTGGCACTCGCGGGCGGAACCATCGTTTCCTTCGCCCCGGCGACGGCTGCCGCTCCGGGCGGGCCCGGCAACGATCGGACTGGCTTGGCGTGGCAACGGCCCGCGTGGGTCGCCACCGCGGGCCCGGCTCGTGCCGTCACCCCCTCCGACCCGCCGATCACCGTGCGCGTGTACCTCCAGTGGCGCGACCTCGCGGGCGCGCACGCCGCGGCGGAGGCCGTGAGCGACCCGACGAGCACGCGGTACCGCCACTACCTGACTGCCGCGCAGGTGCGCACTGCGTACGGTCCGACCATCGGCGCCGAACAGCGCGTCACTCGGTGGCTCGCCGATGCCGGCCTGACCGTCGGGACTGTTCCGGACAACGCGCTCTACGTTTCTGCCACCGGGTCGGCCGTCGCGGTGAGTGCCGCGTTCGCCACCTCGATCGACGCGTACGCACGCGGCAGCCGCCGACTTCACGCCGCGAACGGAGCGCCATCGACGCCCGCCGCGGTCTCGGCCGATATCGCCGGTGTCTCTGGGCTCGACAGCACTGTCGCCCGACGTATCCCGGGCACCACGACCGATCGGGACCGGACAATCTCGACACCGCGGCCGGCGAGTGCGGCCGTGAGCGCAACCGCAGCCGTCCCCAAGGTGGCGCCGCCGACGCCGGGTTTCCGCAACGCACCGCCGTGCTCGCAGTACTGGGCGCAGAGGCTCGACGTCGCCGACCCGAAGTTCAAGGGCGTCCCCAACCCGATGCCGTACGTGCCGTGTGGCTACCTCCCCGGCCAACTGCGGTCCGCGTACGGCATCGACCACGCCGTGGCGAGCGGGAACACCGGGCGCCTGGTACGCGTCGCAATCGTCGACGCGTACGCGTCTCCCACCTTGCGTGCCGATGCCAAGACCTACGCGCAGCGCTACGACTCCGAGCACCCGTTGTCGAACAGCCAGTACTCACAGTTGGTGTTCCCCGAGACCGATCCGAGCCTCGAGGCGCCGGACCAGTGCGACGCATCCGGGTGGTACGGCGAGCAGACCCTCGACGTCGAAGCCGTCCACGCGACCGCACCCGGCGCGTCGATCCTCTACGTGGGTGCGGCGAGCTGTCTCGACGACGACATCAACGTCGCGTTGAACGATGTGGTGGTCCACCATCGGGCCGACATCGTCTCCAACTCGTATGGCAACTCCGGTGAGGATGACATCCCACCCGCGGAGTTCGCCGCGTTCGATGCGATCACCGCGCAGGCCGCACTCGAAGGTATCGGCATCTACTTCTCCAGCGGTGACGACGGCGACCAGGTGGCGAACCTCGGCCATCCGTCGCCCGACTACTCGGCGACCTCCTCGATGGTGACCGCCGTCGGCGGCACGAGCCTCGGCGTCGACGCGCGGGGCCACACGGTGGTGGAGCGCGGCTGGGAGACCGGACTCGCCGCGCTCGGCGCCGGGAAATGGTCGCCGCGCTATCCCGGCGACTTCCTGTACGGGTCCGGGGGCGGCGTGAGCAAGCTGTACGCCGAGCCGTCCTACCAGCGAGCGGTGGTCCCCGACCGGCTCGCCCGCATTGGACGTGGCCGCGGCCGGGTCGTGCCCGATGTTGCCATCCTCGGAGACCCCAACACCGGAATGTTGATCGGACAAACCCAGACCTTCAGCGACGGCGTGGCGTTCGACGTGCTCCGTATCGGCGGCACCAGCTTGTCGAGTCCGCTCTTCGCCGGCGTGATGGCGTTGGCCGACCAACGCGCGGGCTACGCGCACGGTTTCGCCAACCCCGCGCTCTACCGCCTGTACCACTCGGGCGCGTACACCGACGTGACGGCGGGAGGCGCGCTCGCGATGGTGCGCGTCAACTACGCGAACGGAGAGAACGCCGCGGACGGCACGTCGACCAGTGCGCGCGTGATCGACGACCCGAACCTCACGATCCACACCGGTGTCGGCTACGACAACGTGACCGGGATGGGTACTCCGTGGGGGCCGACATTCTTGTCGCTCATGGGCGCGCGCTAACCCGCCCGCTCGGCCACGTCATCACGCGTCCGAGCGACGGGCGGTCGCAAAACGCCAGACGGGTGGAGACGGACTCGTGGTCCCGTCTCCACCCGCTGCACGCCGTGCGACCGTGAAGAACTACTCGGCGTCGGCAGGCTGAGCTTCGGCGCTCTGGACTTCCAGGGCCGCGGCCTCGAGGTCGAGATCCTCGACCTCGTCATCCGGCAAGATTTCCTTGCGGATCTTCTCGCTGATCTCCACCATCATGTCGACGTTCTCGGACAGGAAGTTCTTCGCGTTCTCCCGACCTTGTCCGAGCTGCTCACCCTCGTACGTGAACCAGGCACCGGACTTCTTCACGATGCCCAGATCGACACCGATGTCCAGGACCGAACCCTCTCGGCTGATGCCCTTGCCGTACATGATGTCGAACTCGGCCTGCTTGAACGGCGGGGCGACCTTGTTCTTCACGACCTTGACCCGGGCCCGGTTGCCGACGATCTCGGCACCGTCCTTCAGTGATTCGATGCGCCGAATGTCGAGCCGGACCGACGAGTAGAACTTCAGCGCCCGCCCACCCGGGGTGGTCTCGGGCGAACCGAACATCACGCCGATCTTCTCGCGCAGCTGGTTGATGAACACCGCGATCGTGCGGGACTTGTTGAGATTCCCGGTGATCTTGCGCAGCGCCTGGCTCATCAGCCGAGCCTGCAGGCCCATGTGTGAGTCGCCCATCTCGCCTTCGATCTCCGCGCGTGGCACGAGGGCCGCGACCGAGTCGATGACGAGCACATCGAGCGCACCCGAGCGGATCAGCATGTCCGCGATCTCGAGTGCCTGCTCTCCCGTGTCCGGCTGGGAGATGAGCAGGTCGTCCACGTTCACACCGATGGCGCCCGCGTAGACCGGGTCCATGGCGTGCTCGGCGTCGATGTACGCGCACGTACCGCCGTTGCGTTGAGCCTCGGCGACCACGTGCATCGCCAGGGTCGACTTTCCGGACGACTCCGGACCGAAGATCTCGACGATCCGGCCGCGGGGCAGTCCCCCGATACCGAGCGCCATGTCGAGTGCCAACGCGCCCGTCGGGATGGCTTCGACGCCGACGTTGCCGCGCTCCCCGAGACGCATGATGGCGCCTTTCCCAAACTGCTTCTCGATCTGGCCGAGCGCCATGTCGAGCGACTTGTCACGATCCATTCGAGTGAACTCCTTGTCCATGTTCTTTCCTCTGTCACTGTTGGGGGAAGCGCTCGTTGCCTTGTCGAGGGGAACCTACGACGAGGGTGTGACACTCAAGATCCGGTCCGAACCACACGGGTGGAGTTCCACCGGTGTGAGATACCATAGAGCGAACACTCGTTCGAATCAAGCATTTCGACGATCGACCAGAAAGGGCGGACATGATCGAACGCAGCGAGCCGGAATTCGGACTTCCGGAGCGGACGATGTTGGAGGCGTGGCTCGACTACGAGCGTGCCACGCTGGCCGTGAAGTGCGATGGCCTCGACGACGATCAACTGCGTATGCGCGCGGTCCCGCCGTCGTCCATGTCGTTGCTCGGGCTCGTACGCCACATGGCCGACGTCGAGGCCAACTGGTTCCGCCGCGTCCTCACCGGTGAGGACCGCCTCGGCATCTACTGGAGCGATGACAACCCCGACGGCGATTTCGACGATGTCGACACTGCAAATGTCGCTCACGACTTCGCCACCTGGCGCGCCGAATGCAACAACGCGCGCGCCGTAGCCACGCGGATGTCGATCGACGATTGCGGCACCCGCAAGGGCGAGCGGGTCTCACTCCGCTGGGTGTTCGTGCACATGATCGAGGAATACGCGCGTCACAACGGCCATGCCGATCTCATACGCGAGTGCGTCGACGGCGTCACCGGCGAGTAGCCCCGTTCGAAGTCAGCCCAGCGGGAACCGTGCCACGGTGCGATAGACCGCGCCACCGCGGCGCGGTTCGCTTTCCATCAAGACCATTTCGTCGACGGTCCAGGCGGGTCCGAGACGCGTCTCCTCCAGCGCGTCGACCTCCAGACTGATCTTCTTCACCGACGCGAGCCGGGCCAACGTGAGGTGCGGCACGTACGGGATCACGTCACGCGGTCGCAAGAATCCCGACGTCGCATCGAGGACCGCCGCGTGCACCGCGACCAATGATTCGGGATCGACGACCCCGAGCCAGAACACCGCGGCGCGGCGAGCCGACGGGAACCCACCCGCACCGCCGATCTGCACCGTCGGCGCCGCCACCGTGCCCGTCGCTCCGGCCAGTGCGCCAACCAGCGCGTCGGCGTCCGCGACCTTGCCGAAGTACTGCAGGGTCACGTGCCACTGTTCGCGAAGTGTCCACTGGAACCGGGATCGACCCGAGCGATCGAAGAGACCGTCGATCGCATCGAGCACCGCCGACGGCGGGACGACGGCGAGAAACGCGCGCCGGAGCGCGACCATCAGCCGAGTGATTCCAGGCGCTGGCGCAACCCGTTGAGCAACGAGATGGCCGCGAACTGGCGCACTCGCTCGCGATCGCCGGGTAGTCGAGTGGCGAACGACTCCGGTTCGCGACCCGGCAACGCGATCGCGAAGCAGACCGTCCCGACGGGTTGGCCCTCTTGCTCGTCCGGCCCGGCAACTCCCGTGGCTGCGATCCCCACGTCGGCGCCGAGCACGCGTTGCGCGCCGACGGCCATCTGCCGCGCACATTCCTCGCTGATCACGTGCTCGGCGGTGACACCGAGCACCGATCGCTTCACATCGGTCGCGTACGACGCGACCGAACCGCGGAACGTCGCGCTCGCGCCCGGTACTGCGCCGATGCGCGAACCGATCAGGCCCGCGGTCAACGACTCGGCCACACCCAGCGTCCATCCGTGCGACGCGAGCGCGCGCAACGCGGCATGTTCGATCGTCTCCTCGTCGACACCGAACACCAACGGCCCGAGGATCGCGCGCAACTCGATCTCTTCGGCCTCGATCAACGCACGCGCTTCTGCTTCCGACGACGCCTTCGCCGTGAGCCGGACCACGAGACCCTCGATCCCGCGCGCGAGGAACGCGATCGTGGGGTTGGTCTGCGCGTCGACCCGATGCGCGATCATCTCGGCGAGGCCGGATTCGGATTGGCCCCACGTCTTGAGCGACAAGCTCACGATCGACGCCTGCTCCCCTGCCCGTTTCAACAGATCCGGCAGCACCTGTTCGCTCACCATGCGGTGCATCTCGTACGGCACACCCGGCACCGCGTAGACGACCTTGTCGCCGATTGGAGCCCGCACACCGGGCGCGGTGCCGATCGGGTTCGGAATCGCCTCGGCACCGACGGGGATATCGGCTTGGCGCAGGTTGTTGAGCGGCATATCGCGCCGGCGCGAGCCGAACATTGCGGAAATCTGCTCGACGAGCTCTTCCCGCCGTTCCAGCTCCACGCCCATCACCGCGGCGATCGCTTCACGCGTCACGTCGTCCTGGGTCGGGCCGAGTCCGCCGCACACGATCACCGCGTCAGCCTTCTCCAACATCTCGCTGAGCGCCGCGATCATGCGCGGGAGGTTGTCGCCGACCTTGCGGTGCTCCATCGTGTCGATGCCTGCCATTGCGAGGTGCTCACCGATCCAACTCGAGTTGGTGTCGACGATCTGGCCAAGTAACAGCTCGGTACCGATCGCGAGCACGTCACACCTCATGCGGTTCTCCTCACGCTTTCGCCTCCTGGTACCCGCGCCGCACGATGTCGACGCCCGAGACAATCGTGAGTGCGACCGAGAACCACAAGAGACCCACGGTAAGCCACTCGATGTCGGCCGTCACCGGCCACACGAACCCACCGACGGTCAACATCTGGAAGAACGCCTTGAACTTCCCGAGCTGCGCGGCGGGCAGCGAGATGCCCTTCTTGCCCGCGACCACCCGGTAGATCGAGATCCACAACTCCCGCGCGGCCATCAGCGCGACCGGCAACCACCACACGTCGCCGCGTGACACCAACGCGAGGAAGCCGCCCAAGGTGAGCACCTTGTCGGCGATCGGGTCGAGGAACGCGCCCGAGCGGGTGGTGCCATCTCGACGCGCCATCCATCCGTCGACGCTGTCGGTTGCGCACAGGAAGAACCAGAGGCCCCACGTGAGCCACGTGGAACCGTCGCGCTCGATGAGGAACAGCGTGGGGATCGCCAAGAGCAGACGACCGAGCGTGATGAAGTTGGCCGGCGTGGCGAGCGCGTCGGTTCCGAACCGCTTCATCGACCGCATCGGAGAGGTCACGGCTGCCTTGCGGTCGCGAGGACCGGCGTGCCCAGCAAATCCGGTCCGATCGCGTCGGTGATCTCCACGCGGACGCGAGCGCCCGGACGACCGTGTGCGTCGGGAATTCGGATCACGCCGTCGATCTCGGGTGCTTCGCGGTGCGTACGCCCGATCAGGTCCGCCCCGTCGATTTCGTCCACGAGTACGTCGACGGTCGAGCCGACGATCGCGTCGCGCGCCGCCTGGGTGATCGGTTCCTGCACCTCACCACATTCGCGCAACCGCTCCGCCGCGACCGGCTCATCCACCACGCCATCGAGATCGACGGCCGCGGTCCCGTCTTCGGGCGAGAAGGGAAAGAAACCCGCCCAATCGAGGCGCGCGGCGCGCAAGAATCCGAGCAACTCGTCGTGATCGTCTTCGGTCTCGCCGGGAAAGCCCACGATGAACGACGACCGAAACGCGGCGTCGGGCTCGACCGCGCGAATCGATTCGATCGTCGCGAGGAAGCGTTCGCCGCTTCCCCACCGTTTCATCCCGCGTAACAACGATGCCGACGCGTGTTGCAAGGACAGGTCGAAGTACGGCACGACCGTCACCAATTCGAGCATCGTGGAGACGAGCGGATCCTTGACCTCACTCGGATACAGGTACAGCAGTCGAATGCGCGCGAGGCCGCGATCCGAGAGTCGATCGAGTCGGCGGAGGAGTGGTGCCAACGAACCCGGTGCGCCGATGTCGCGGCCGTACCACGCAAGGTCCTGCGCGACGAGCACGATCTCCACGACGCCGCGATCCACGAGGGACGCCACCTCGGTCTCGATCGACTCGATCGTCCGCGACCGCTGCGCGCCTCGGAACGACGGGATCGCGCAGAACGCGCACGCGCGGTCGCACCCTTCCGCAACCTTCACGTAGGCCCACGGTGCGCGCGGCGCAGGCCGGGGCAACTCGAGGAGGTCACGAACGCCCGTGGGTTTCCGACCCCGCAGCACGACGTCGACCAGCGCGCCTTCGTCGGCGAATCCGACGACCGCATCGGCCTCGGGCAGCGCGGCCGCCAACTCGTCGCCGTAGCGCTCGGCCATACAACCGGTGACGACGAGTCGGGCACCAGGCTTGCGCACGTCCGAGAGCGCGAGCGCGACGTCGATCGATTCCTTGCGGGCGGCGTCGATGAACGCGCAGGTGTTCACCACGACGAGGTCGGCGTCCTCGGCCCGATCGGCCGGCGTCAAGCCGTCGGCCAGAAGGCTGGCGACGACTTTGTCCGAGTCGACGGCGTTCTTCGGACAGCCGAGCGTCTCGACGTAAAAGCGTTCGGCCACAACCGGATCCTAACGGTGCCATGTTCCGTACACTCCGCCCGTGACTTTCATCGACGGATTCGTTGCACCGGGCTGGGATCGGGTCGCCGATGCCTTCGCCGCGAACTTCGATCACGGCGACGTAGGCGCCGCGTGTTGCGTCTACGTCGACGGGGAGGCAGTCGTCGACCTCGTCGGCGGGATCGCCGACACCGAGGCCACACGGACCTGGGATGCGCACACCCTGGCGCTCGTGTTCTCCACCACCAAGGGCGCCACGGCGACGTGCGCCAACCTGCTCATCCAACGGGACCAGCTCGACCCCGACGCGCCGGTCGCGCACTACTGGCCCGAGTTCGCGGTCAACGGCAAGGGGAGCGTGCTCGTGCGACACGTGCTGTCGCACTCGGCGGGACTTCCGGTGATCGAAGGCGACTTCACGCTCGACCAGGCGCTCGCGTGGGATCCCGTCGTGGAGCAGCTCGCCCGTCAGGCGCCGCGCTGGGAGCCTGGGACCGCGGTCGGCTACCACATGCGGTCCTACGGCTGGCTCGTCGGTGAGCTCGTCCGCCGGATCGACGGCCGCGCCCTCGGCACGTTCTTCCGCGGCGAGATCGGGACGCCGCTCGGGCTCGACTGGTGGGTCGGATTGCCGGAGGCGCTCGAACCGCGGGTCGCGCGCATCATTCCGCCGGACACGTCAGACGACCCCGAGGTGCGCGAACTCATGGACGCCATCATGGCGCCCGGCACCATGATGGGTGACGCCCTCACCGGTCCCGCAAACCTCTTCCACTACGACGACATGTGGAACACACGAGCGCTACACGCGTGCGAGCTGCCGTCGTCGAACGGCATCGCGTCGGCCCATGCCGTCGCGAGGATGTACGCCGCGCTCGTCGGTGACGTCGACGGCGTTCGAGTCCTCGAGAGTTCTTCGGTCGAGCACGCCACGCGTATGCAGATCGAAGGCACCGACGTCGTCATCGGCGCGCCGATGCGCTACGGGCTCGGCTACTCACTCGGCGACGCGCTGTCGTCGGCCGCGCCGGCCACCGCATTCGGACATTCCGGTGCCGGTGGCTCACTCGGCTTCGCCGACCCCGCTCGCCGGCTCGGGTTCGGATACGTGATGACAAAGATGCGGGTCGGATTGGCCGAGGATCGTCGCCCCCGCAATCTGGTGCGGGCGGCGTACGCGATCGCCTGAACCGAACGCCCGAAGATTCGTTGTAACCAAAGATCACCACCGCCGGTCGAATCCTGCGCACTGCCACCACGAGGGAGTGCAGGAGGAAACAGCATGTACACATTCGCAATCATCGCCCTCTTGGGCCTCGCAACGGTCAAGCTCGTCGACTTCGCGTGTGAAACGGTCG
The DNA here is from genome assembly GCA_025357995.1 of Acidimicrobiia bacterium. Taxonomy (GTDB): domain Bacteria; phylum Actinomycetota; class Acidimicrobiia; order IMCC26256; family JAENVU01; genus JAENVU01. Next base: position 16,417 of record JANYLF010000001.1, read on the forward strand.
TCGGACTGCGTCCGCTGCGTTCACTGCTCACATTCGTCGTCGCGGTCGCGGGCGTCTTGGCGCTCGACTACTCGATGTTCGAAGGTTGGAACGCGCACATCAGCGACCGCACCCTCGGAGTGTGGATCACCGGATTCGGCGTCGCGGGCATCACCGTCGCGTGGCGGGCCGTATTCGCGTACCTCACGCACGACCACGCCACTCGCGACGAAACCTTGGGCGAGCACACGTCCTTGCGCCGCGCCGCGTAAAGGGGAACCCGACCGCCCGCTCCGACGTTGGAATGGGCGAAGGGAACGATCCGGTCTCCGTCAATGAAGCCGGAGGCTGAAGACAACGCTTGGGCGCCCTTCGGGGCGCCCAAGTCGCGTCAGGAGCAGCGTCAGGAACTGGGCGGGATGTTCTGGTTGTGCCGGAACACGTTCGTGGGGTCCCACTCGTCTTTCAGGGCCTGGAGCCGCGCGAACTTCTCCGGACCGAAGGCCGATTTCACCCTCTCGGATCCCTCATCGCCGATGAAGTTCAGGTACACCCCGCCCGCCGCCCACGGCTTCAACGCGCCGCTCAGCTCGCGCGTGTACGCAATGTTGCGCTCGTCGTCGGACGGGTCGGGCCACATCGACAGATAGTGGATGTTCCACTTGGAGTGGCGCTGGCCAAAGGCCATCACCTCGTCGTCGACCCGTGCGATCGCGCCGCCGCCGGGTACGAGGATGATCTGGGTCATCGGCGAGACGGGCTGGGTCGCCTTGGCGACGAGCGCGTCGACCGCGTCGTCCGGGAGCTCGTCGTAGAAGTCGGCGGTCCAGTAGTTGCGCATGCCGTGCGGGTTCGGTGGGTCCAGCAGCTGCTGCACCGCGAGGTACGGCATCGGCGCCACCATGTCGACGGCCGGAGGACCGAACTCGCGCAGCGGGCGAAGCGCCTCCTCCGCCGCTTCGACCGGGCCGGAGCAGCACACGATGACCCCGATCACGGGTTGGCCGCGAACCGGCTCGGGCACGAAGTCCTCGGGCGGCGCGCAGATGAACGCCAACCCGGTCCCGACCTCGTCAGGTGCCTTCTCCATGAAGTCACGGTAGAAGCGGACCAGTTCGGGCCCGACCGCCGCGGGATAGAGCAGCATGCCGCCGAGAACGATCGGACCGAGGTCGTGCAGCTGCAGGTGGAACGCGGTGACGATGCCGAAGTTCCCTCCCCCGCCGCGCAGCCCCCAAAAGAGCTCCGGGTTCTCGTCGCCCGAGGCGCGAACCGCGCGTCCGTCGGCGGTGACGACCTCGGCCGCGATCAGGTTGTCGCAGACGAAGCCGAACGAACGCTCGAGCCAGCCGCTCCCACTGCCGAGGGCCAGACCGGCGACGCCGGTCGTCGACACGCGGCCACCCGTGACCGCAAGCGCGTGCTCTTGCGTCGCCGCGTCGACCTCGCCCCAGGTGCACCCGGCCTCGACGCGCGCGGTCTTCGCACTCGCGTCGACGGTGATGCCCTTCAGGCCGCGAAGGTCGACGCAAAGGCCGCCATCGACCACTGCGGCTCCCGTTACGCCGTGGCCGCCGCCGTAGACGGAGAGTGGCGTCCCGGTGTCGGTCGCCAGCTTGACCGCGGCCGCGACATCGGTCGGACTCGCACAGCGCGCGATGAGCGCCGGCCGGCGATCGATCATGCCGTTGAAGACGGATCGGGCCTCGTCGTAGCCCTCGTCGCCCACCGCCATGAGCACGCCCGAGAACGCGCCGATGGTTTCCTTGAGATCTGACATGCCAACCCCTTTGTTCGCGCGCCGCGTCGGCGCCTCCATATCAGGTTCGCCGCGAAGGCCTTCCCGGATCAACCCTTCCGAGAAAGATTCGCGGGACCCGGACGCGTCCGCGGACGCGTCCACTCACGTGCCAGCACCCAACCCAGGGGCGCGGCAATCTCCCTCGGGAACGGCGTTCGCCTTCGAAGCGATGTATCGGAACGCGACGCGGACTAGCGGACCGCGGCGACAACCGCGCCGGTACCCGAGCGCCATACAACGTCTGCTTCTGCGAACCCCGCAGCGAGTAACGCGTCCACGTGCCAATCAGCCGGCGGCGAGAACTCCTCGGTCGGATAGCCGCTCTCGAAGACCGCCTGCCGTTGCACCGCGGCGGACCGGAGCGCGGGGTCGCGACCCGCTTCCTCCCACCACATGTCCCAGCTCACTCGGTCGGCTCGGGTACCGACACGGCGTTTGCGTTCGACATCGGCGAGTCCAACACCGAGCCGCGGTAGCCCCACCAGCGGCATCTGTTCGGCGTGTGCAACCACACCACCGGGACGGACCAGGCAAGCGAGCTCCTTGTAGACGCGCTGCACGGTCTGTTCGGGGAGCCAGTGCAGCGCAGTTGCAGTGAGGACCGCATCCACCTGCCGCTCGGGGACCGCATCCACCCACGCCGGGTCCCGTAAGTCGGCGTCCACGACCCGCACACGTTCGTCCTCCGCGAATGTCGCTGCTGCGATTGTAAGCAGCACCGGATCGACGTCTACGGCAATCGACCGCGCCGCTGGGAACCGGTCGAGGAGCCGGCAAGTAGCCGTTCCCGTCCCACACGCGAGGTCGACCACGATGGGTGCGGGGCCCGTGATCGCATCGACGACGTCGATCAGAGCGCGGATCCGGAGCTCCCGGTCTGGTACGAGTTCAGCTTCAAGACGATCCCACGACCGTTGCCAGCCCTCAGCCCAGACCGAGTCGCGAGCGAAGCCCATCTCGCAACGCTACGTCAGCGATCAGCCCCTCCACAGACCGCCGGCGAACGATGACGCGGCGACCACCAAACCCAGCCGACCGATTGTCCCGAACGCCCAGCACGGACGGCCCACTCCCACCCCGAGCAACGTCGTGCGTGCTGTCGCGAACTCGGACACAGACCACCCAAGGGCGCGTCACTCGACGGTGCGCGTTTCGGGAATTCCTTTTAGATGTACACGTGTACAGCTAAGACGAATTCCCGAAATGGAGACACCGGCGCCCGGCGGACCACGCCCGAGGGTTCCGTTGAACCACTCAGGAACTGGCAATCACGCGTCCGCGGGCGCGCCGCAGGGACGAGCCGGATCAAGCCTCGACGGGCATGGCCTCGAACTCGTCGAGGGTCATGAGCACCGATCGGGCCTTCGAGCCTTCGCTCGGCCCCACGATGCCCCTCTGCTCCAACAGATCCATCAAGCGACCGGCACGCGCGAAGCCGACCCGCAGCTTGCGTTGCAACATCGACGTCGACCCGAGTCCACTGCGCACGACGAGTTCCATTGCCTCCGCCAGCAGGTCGTCGTCATCGCCGTCATGGGAGCCACCGCGGCCACCGCCGCTCCCGCTCGACGTATCGCCCTGGAGACCCTCGATGTACTGCGGCACCGGTACCTGGCGCTTCCAGTGCGCGACCGCCTTACGGACACACTCCTCGTCGACCCACGAACCCTGGATGCGCTGGGCGCGTGACGACGACGCCGACATCAGCAACATGTCGCCGTGTCCGATCAGCTTCTCCGCGCCCGGTTGGTCGAGGATGACGCGCGAGTCGGCGAGCGTGCTCACCGAGAACGCGAGGCGGCTCGGCACGTTGGCCTTGATCACACCGGTGATCACGTCGACCGACGGACGTTGGGTCGCGATCACCAAGTGGATGCCGACGGCGCGCGCCATCTGCGCGATCCGACAAATGCTCGCCTCGACGTCACGGGCGGCGACCATCATGAGGTCGTTCAGCTCGTCGACCACGATCACGATGAACGGCAACCGCTCGTACGCGCGACCACCTTGCGGATCGGGGTTCTCGGCCGTCGGCAACTCGCCGCGGTCGTACATCGAGTTGTATCCGGTGATGTCCCGCACGCCCGCGTCGGCGAGCAGGTCGTAGCGCAGGTCCATCTCGCGCACCGCCCACTCGAGCGCGTTGGCAGCTTTCTTCGGGTTGGTCACGACCTCGGTGAGGAGGTGCGGCAAGCCGTTGTACTGACCGAGCTCCACACGTTTCGGGTCGACGAGAATCATGCGCACTTGCTCGGGCGTGCAGCGCATCAAGATCGACGTGATGAGGCTGTTGATACAACTCGACTTGCCTGCGCCCGTCTGACCGGCGATGAGCAAGTGAGGCATCTCGGCCAGGTTCAGCATATGACTGTGACCGGCGATATCGCGTCCGAGCCCGACGTCGAGTGGGTGCGTCGACTGCGCGGCCTCGCTCGACATGAGGATGTCGCCGAGGGTGACGAGCTGGCGCTGCTTGTTCGGCACCTCAACGCCGATCGCGCTGCGCCCGGGAATGGGCGCGAGGATCCGAACATCCGGGCTCGCCATCGCGTACGCGATGTCGTGGCTGAGCCCGGTCACGCGGTTGACCTTCACGCCCGGCGCGAGCTCCAACTCGTAGCGCGTCACCGTCGGACCCACCGTCATGCCGATCAAGTTCGCGTCGACCCCGAAGTCCTTCAGCGTGGCCTGGAGGACCTCGCCGCCCTGCTCGACGGCGCGCGTATCCATAGCCTTGGCCGCGCTGCGCTTGAGCATGTCGCGTGGCGGCAGCGTCCAGTCGCCGTGTCCGTATGCGGTGAGGTCGATCGCCATCTGTCCCTTGGCGTCTTCGCGGACCGCGACTTCCACCGGCTCGTCGGCCTCCTCGTCGTCGTCCTCGACGAGCTCCGCGGCGAGCGGCTCGTCGTCCTCTTCCTCTTCGTCGTCCTCTTCCTCGATCGCGTAGCCGAACTCGTCGACCTCAACTTCGTCTTCGACCTCGCCTTCGTCCTCTTCGTACTCCTCCTCTTCTTCTTCCTCCTCCTCCGCGACCAGGTCGAGATCGGAGTCGTCGGCGATCGATTCGACAGTCGCGCGACGCGACGGCAGCGGCCGGCGTCCAGTGACGTCGTCCATCTCGTCGAAGTCGTCGCCATCGATTCCGTCGTCCGGCGCGCCGTGGAGTTCCAACGCGCTCACGACCGCGTCACGCGCCCACGCGAAGCTCGCGCCGATCGCGTCCACGACCGCGCGCAAAGACGTACCCGGCGCGAGGAGAAGGCCGAACCCGAGCAGGGCGACGAGGATCACCGTGGCGCCCACGGTTCCGAGACCGCTCGCAAGTGGTTGACCGACGATCGCGCCGAAGTAGCCGCCCGCATCGCGCAACGCGTCGACCGATCCCGAGAGTGACGGCGCGCCGCCCAGTACGTGCATCAATCCCGCGGCCGCGATCACGACCAGTCCGACCCCGATCCCGACGCGGAGAGGCGCGGCCGCCGCTTCGTCGTCGGGCCGGCGCCACAACAACAGCACGGCCACCGCAATCAGGGAAAGCGGGATCAGGAACGCACCGTTGCCGAGGAGGGCCGTGAGCCCGTCGCCGAGCGCGGCACCGATCGGGCCGGTGTGATCGGTCGCGAGCGCGAGACCCGCCAGGAGCCCGAGCACGAGCACCCCGATCGCCAATGCATCGGTGCCGTGACCGCCGAGTTGGTTGCGGGCGGCTTCTCGGACCTTGGCGCCGCGCGGTGGACGAGCCGCGGCGCGTTTGGCCGGCGGTTTGCCCTTGCCCGGCCCTTTTTTCGACGGGTTCGTTCGGCTGCGTGTTTTGGTCGTCGCCACGAAATCACGGTAACACTGAGAACATCAGCAACACTGACATCTCGGGAATCACCCACCCAGTCACGACTTTGGCCCCCGAAACGGCCCTATCACCCCATTTTCGGTGCCAAAGTCACCGAATTGGCGCGGCTAGCCCAGAGGCTTGGCGAAGAACCCGTGGCGTTCGTGGACGCGCATGCCCGCGGCCTCGTACAGCGCGAGCAATCCCGATTCCTTGTCGGCGTCGAGCGAGACCAGGACCCGCATCTGGCCCCGGTCGCGCAATGCGCCGAACGCGGCGCGCAGGAGCGCGGGTCCGATCCCCCGGCCCCGCACATCGGCCCGGATCCCCACCGTGGAGGTGTATCCCGTGGGGCCCACATCGAACACGAGCACCGCGCCGACCACATCGCCGTCGGCGATCGCCACCCGCCACAGCGTGGGATCAAAGGCCGGATGGTCGAAACGACTCTGCAACCACTCGTCCATCCCGCGCTCGGAATACCGACCGTGCGACGCGAACGCGTCGCGCCACACGTCGCGCACGGCAACTTCGTCGGCGGGGACAAACGAACGGATCTCGATCCCGGTCGGCGTTGCCACGTCGTCGACCGGATCGCGACTGAGATCGATTCGCATTCGCAAGACCGATCTCACGTGCACGAACCCGCGCCGCTCAAGCAGGTCCCGCTTGTCGTCGTTCGCCGTCGACGCGAACATACCGAGCGTCATTGATCGTCCATCGCCGATCTCTCCGGCGCGCAGCTCGATCAAGTCGAGGAGCTGGCTGCCGAGTCCGCGCCCCGAGTACTCGGGCAACACGAACGCATCGGCTTCGATCTCACGATCCAGTTGCGCCTCCCACACGTACGCATAGCCGATGATCCGCCCCGTCGGGCCGTTGAGCACCCACGCGTCGGATGCCAACGCGAAGCGCGGGCGCATCCAGTCGTCGAGCAGGTCTTGGGCGGTGAAGTCGGGCTCACCGAAATCCGCGACGTCGAGCGCCTGCACGACATCCGCGATCGCTCCCGCATCGCGCGCCGCGGGGCTGCGCAGCGCGTATCCCGTCGGCAGCTCGACCATCACAGGGCCGACGCGTAGCCGCCATCGACCGGATACACCTGACCCGTGATCCACTCGGCCGCATCACTGCAGAGCAAGACCGCGAGCGGCGCGGAGTCGTCGACGCGGCCGATCCGACCCGCCGGGTAATTCCGGGCCAGCTTCGCTTCGAGCTCGGGCTGTTCCACGAGCGCCGCGGCCAACTGGCCATGATTCATGGTGCCGAGCGCGATGCAATTGACGGTCACACCGTCCCGACCCACCTCGGCCGCAAGCCCGCGCGAGAAGCCCATCGCCGCAGCTTTGGCCGCGCCGTACACCACTTGCTTGCGTTCGCCTTTGCGCCCGGCATCGGACACGATGGTGAGCACGCGACCCCATCGCCGATCGATCATGAACGGCAGGTACGCACGCGTCACGTGGAGCACTGCCGCGAGATTGAGGCGCAGAAGCGGATCCCACTCCTCCGGCCCGGTCTCCACGAACGGCTTGACCGTGATGCCTTCGGGGGGAATCCCCGCGTTGTTGACCAGGATGTCGACCGCGCCGGTTTCCGCCACCATGCGCGCGACCTCGACCGGGTCGCAGACGTCGGCAATCACCGGCGACGCGCTCCCCTGCTCGGCCTGGATCTCGCGACATACCGTCTCGGCTCGGTCGGCAAACAGATCGTTGACCCAGATGTGCGCGCCGGCACGAGCCATCTGAATCGCGATCGCGCGCCCCACGCCACCACCCCCGCCGGTGATGACCGCGGTCCGTCCTGCAATGAAGTTGGACCAATCTCGGATCACGGCCGGCTCATTTCGTGATCAGACTTCGATGACGACCGGAATCACGGCCGGGCGTCGCTTCGTCCGTTCACTGATGAACTTTCCGAGCGCGCGTCGTGCGTTGCGACGCACGGTCTCGAAGTCGGTCGTGCCCCCCTCGATCGCGTCGACCACGGCGGCGCGCACCGCCTCTTTGGCCTCCTCGAGGAGTTCCTCGGCCTCCGGCGCGTATACCCAACCCTTGGTCACGATCTCGGGACCGCTCACGATCTCGCTCTTGCGCTTGTCGACGGTGACGAAGACGACGACGACGCCTTCCTCCGCGAGTTGGCGACGGTCGCGCAGCACTCCCTGGCCGATGTCGCTGACGATGCCGTCGACGTACGTGTAGCCCGACGGCACCGCGTCGAGCGCGACCGTCATCCCCTTGTCGGTAATGGTGACCGCGTCGCCGTCTTCGCATACCAGCACGTGGGAGGGATCGACGCCGGAATCCTCCGCGAGCTCCGCGTGATGCACCATGTGGCGAAACTCGCCGTGGACCGGCACGAACCAATCGGGCTGCACCAAGTTGAGGATGAACTTCAACTCCTCCTGCGACGCGTGACCCGACACGTGTACCGGCGCGTTGCCATCGTGCACCACATGCGCGCCGGCGCGATAGAACGCGTCAATCACTCGACTCACATTGCTCTCGTTGCCGGGAATCGCGTGTGCAGAGATGACGACCACGTCTTCGCGCCCGACCTTGACGTACTTGTGCTCACCCGAGGCCATGAGCGCGAGCGCGCTCATCGGCTCACCCTGCGACCCGGTACAGATGATGCACAGCTCGCCCGGTGGGTAGTTGACCGCGTCGTCGACATCGATCACACGGTCTGCGGGGATGTCGATCATGCCCATCTCGCGGGCGAGCGTGACGTTCTTGCTCATCGACCGTCCCACGAACGCGACGCGCCGACCGCTCCCTATCGCCGCCTGCGCGACTTGCTGCACACGGTGGAGGTGCGACGCGAAGCTCGCAACGATCACGCGCTTGCCGACGTGTTCGCGGAACAGCCCGCGCAGCGCCGCACCGACGGTGGATTCCGACGGCGTGAAACCGGGGCGCTCGGCGTTGGTGCTGTCCGAGAGCAGCAGCCGCACCCCGCCCGGCCGCGTCGCGATCTCGCCGAGTCGCGCGAGGTCGGTACGGCGACCGTCGACGGGCGTGAGGTCGAGTTTGAAGTCGCCCGTGTGCAGGATCGTGCCTTGGGGCGTGTGGTACGCCGCGGCAAATGCGTGCGGCACCGAGTGAGTGACGGGCACGAACTCCACGTCGAACGGCCCGATCATCCGCCGCTCGCCGTCATGCACGGGTACGAATTCGGTGCGATCGAGCAGCCCGGCTTCTTCGATCCGCGACTTCGCCATTCCGAGCGACAGCGGCGATCCGTAGATCGGGAACGACAGGTCACGCAGCAGGAACGAGAAACCACCCGCGTGGTCCTCGTGGGCGTGCGTGAGCACTGCGCCTTCCACGTCGTCGGCCCGTTCGCGCAGGTACGTGAAGTCCGGCAGCACGAGGTCGACTCCGGGCATATCGACCTCGGGGAACATGATCCCGCAGTCGACGATCAGAATGCGTCCTGCCACCTCGATACAGAAGCAGTTACGGCCGATCTCACCGAGACCGCCGAGAAACACGATGCGTACCGGGTCCGCCACGGGCGCAGGCTACCCGGTGATCGGTTCGGCGCCCCTGCCGTGTCAGTGAGCGACGACCCAGGCCGACGCCCTCAGGCCGGACCGACCTCGACGCGGGTGTCGTTGAAACACGCGCCGCCCGCGAGATCCGACAACGTGTCGGGCGTCAGGGCGTTCGCGGTGAGACCGTCCGCGAAGTCCCTGCACCACGAGCCCTTGGGCATCGTGATCACACCGGCGCGCAGCGTCGAGTCGATCTTCAGCACCGTGACAATCGACGCACGGTCGTTGTACACCCGCACGGGTTGGCGGTCGGTGAGGCCGCGGGCGTCGGCATCGGTGGGATGCACCCGCACGGCGGTATCGGCCGGTTGAAACTCAGAGAACATCGAGTTGATGGTCTTGGTGGTGGCGGGCGTGATGAGTGTGAGTGGATACTCGTCGACGAGCGCGACGTATCGAGGGACGCCCAGCGCGGGCAGCTCGGCGAGATGCGCCTTGGCGTCGGCGTGGGTGGG
>JANYLF010000053.1 GCA_025357995.1 Acidimicrobiia bacterium
GAGGGACTCGCCGACCGACTCGTCACCTACGTGGCACCGGTGGTGCTTGGCGAACGCGGCCGCTCGGTCCTCGCGTCGCTTGGCCCCGCCACACTCGCCGACGCCCAACGGTGGCGCATCATCGATGTCACGCAGTTCGACCCTGATGTCCGCATCACGTATGAGCCGGTCGCGCCTCCGAGCAACGTTGGGACGGCCTAGATGTTTACCGGCATCGTGGAAGAGCTCGGTCGGGTGCGCGCCGTTACCCCGAACGCGGGTGGCGCCCGCATCGAGATCGACGCGCGCACCGTCCTCGAAGACGCGCGCATCGGCGACTCCATCGCGGTCAACGGCTGCTGTCTCACGGTGGTCGAGCTCAACCCCGACGGTTGGGCCGCGGACGCCGTCACCGAGACCCTCGATCGCACCAGCCTGGGCGCGCTCCAACCCGGCGACCCCACGAATCTCGAACGGCCGGTGCGCGCGCAGGATCGGCTCGGCGGTCATATCGTGCAGGGTCACGTCGACGGCGTCGGCACCTTGGCCGAGCGTGAGCCGCTGCCTGACGGTTCCACTCGCATGACGTTCGCGATCCCCACCTCGCTGCTGCGCTACGTCGTCGAGAAGGGCTCGATCACGCTCGACGGCATCAGTCTCACCGTCGCGGCGCTCGACGACGCCAAAGCGACTCTCGACGTCGCGGTCATCCCGCACACGCTCGGCGTCACCACTCTCGGGCCGAAACGGCCCGGAGATCCCATCAACGTCGAGGTCGACATTCTGGCTAAACACGTCGAGAGACTTCTCTCGGCGGGGAAGTAGGAACCATGTTCACGCACATCGAGAACGCCATCGCCGCGATCGGACGCGGGGAGATCGTGATCGTCGTCGACGACGAGGACCGCGAGAACGAGGGCGACCTCATCATGGCCGCGGAGAAGATCACGCCCGAGGCGATGAGCTTCTTCGTGCGATACACGAGCGGAGTGATCTGCATGCCGATGATGGGCGAACGTCTGGACGAACTCCAACTCCCGCTCATGGTCAGCAACAACACCGAGTCGCAGCGCACGGCGTTCACCGTCTCGGTCGATGCGACGGCCGGCACTACCACTGGCATCTCGGCGGCCGACCGCGCGACCACCGTCATGAAGCTCATCGACCGTTCCGCGATTTCCACCGACTTCGCGCGGCCGGGCCACATCTTCCCGCTCCGTTACCGCGAGGGCGGGGTGCTGAAACGTGCCGGTCATACCGAAGCCGCCGTCGATCTGGCGCGCCTCGCCGGGCTCGATGCCGCGGGCGTCCTCGCGGAAGTTGTGAACGACGACGGCACGATGGCGCGGCTCCCACAACTCGAGAAGTTCGCCGCCGAGCACGGTCTGCAGGTCATTTCGATCGCGGATCTCATCCGGTTCCGTCGCCACCGCGAGAAGTTGGTGCGCCGCGTGAGCGAGGCGCGGATCCCCACCCGTCACGGTGAGTTCACGGCGTACGTGTTCGAGAGCCTGCTCGACGGCGTGGAGCACATGGCCTTCGTGTGCGGCGATGTTTCGGGCCAGGACAACGTGCTCGTACGCGTGCACAGCGAATGTCTCACTGGCGACGTGTTCGGTTCCATGCGTTGTGACTGCGGGCTGCAACTCGACGGCGCGCTCGCCCAAATCGCGTCGGAGGGACGCGGCGTGGTGGTGTATCTGCGCGGTCACGAAGGACGGGGCATCGGTCTCGGCCATAAGCTGCGCGCGTACACGTTGCAGGATCAAGGACGCGACACCGTGGAAGCCAACGAGGAGCTGGGTTTCCCGGCCGATTCGCGTGAGTACGGCATCGGGTCCCAGATGCTCGTGGACCTCGGTATCACGACGATGCGCATCATGACCAACAACCCGGCCAAGTACGGCGGACTCGAGGGCTTCGGTTTGGAAATCGTGGAGCGTGTGCCGCTCTCGATCACGCCGAACGCGGAGAACATCGCCTACCTGCGTACCAAGCAGGACAAGATGGGGCACCTGCTCGGCCTCGACGATGCAGATGCCGAGACCATCGCGTGAATGCACCCGAATCCTTTTCGACCGCGCGACTGGCGGCGGCGCGGCCCGTTTCAGCTGACGAAGATTTCCTGATCGAGGCCTGGGCCGACGCGCGTGTGACCAAATGGCTCGGTGGGATGAGGGACCGGGCGGCGGTGCTGGCTCTCTTTGCGCACTGGGACGACCTCTGGGACTCACAAGGCCTCGGCTGTTGGATCCTCCGCGATCGGAATGACGGGATCCCGGTCGGTTGGGTGCTGCTCCACCCGATGGACTTCGGCGGTCACACGGGGATCGAAGTCGGTTGGGCGATCATTGCCGATCGCTGGCGTGAGGGCCTGGCGACAGAAGCCGCGCACCGCGTGGTCGAGATCGCCTTTGCCGACTGCGGATTGGACGAGCTGTTGAGCGGCACCATGACCGAGAACGTTGCCTCGCGTGGGGTGATGGAGAAGATCGGGTTCGTCTACGAGGGCGACGTCGTGCACGCGGACCTCCCACATGTGTTGTACCGGTTGGACCGCGAAACATGGGAGAAGAGTCGTGGGTGAATACGCCGCGCCGGCCGAGAGTGTCGACGGAACGGGGATGCGGTTCGGCGTGGTCGTCGCCCGCTTCAACGAAGACATCACGGGACCACTCCTCGACGGCGTGTCCCGTACCTTCGCGGCCCATCGCGTGGCCGACGCCGATGTGAGCGTGGTCCGGGTCCCCGGCGCCTTCGAGTTGCCGCTCGTGGCGCAACACCTGGCGCGATCCGGCACCGTCGACGGTGTGGTGTGCCTGGGCGCGGTGATCCGTGGGGACACCCCCCACTTCGAATACGTCGCCGGCGAGGCCGCTCGCGGCCTCCAGGAAGCGGCACTGGCCACTGGCGTTCCGGTGGTCTTCGGCATCCTCACCACGAACACTCACGCCCAGGCCGTCGACCGCATCGGTGGTTCCGAGGGCCATAAAGGCGAGGAAGCCGCCGCCACCGCGCTCGAGATGGTCGCATTGCTCCGATCCTTGCCTCCCGTCCGCGACTAGAAACATCGGAACATGCTGCGCATCGTCGTTCCCAAAGGGTCGCTCGAACGGGCCACCTTCCAACTCTTCGAAGACGCCGACCTCGCCGTCGCGCGCGGCTCCGATGTGGATTACCGCGGCACCATCGACGACCCGCGCGTCAACGAAGTGATGGTGCTGCGCCCGCAGGAGATTCCGCGCTACGTGGCGAGCGGGATGTTCGATCTCGGCATCACCGGTCGCGATTGGGTCGAGGAGACCAACGCCGACGTCGTGACCCTCACCGAGTTGCACTACTCGAAGGCCACGGCTCGCCCGATCCGGATGGTGCTCGCGGTGGCGGGAGACTCGCCGGCCGCGTCGGTGAAGGACCTCCCCGCGGGCGTGCGGGTGCAGACCGAGTACCCCGAGATCACGAAACGGTTCTTTGCCGACGCGGGCGTCGACGCCGAGATCACGCTGTCGTACGGTGCGACCGAAGCGAAGA
>JANYLF010000083.1 GCA_025357995.1 Acidimicrobiia bacterium
CAACTCGCGTCGGAATCGAACCACGGTCGCGGCCAACTCCCCGTCGGAGAGCTCTCCGGGAACGATCGTCATCAACGCGTCGACCCCGGCACGCAACACGCCCAGGGGAGACACCACACCCGTTCCGTTTGTCATGTTGCACACCCCCTCGAACCGGTCGAGAACCCGCCGATCACGTCCAAATAAGACTACCGAACACCAGTTCGAACGTCAAGCCAAAACGCCCCAAATATCGGGGGAATGTCGCCCGTGTCAGCTGCGGAATGGGACCGGAATCGAGTCGCCGATCCGGCGCGCAAGATTCGGCCATGCTGTCGCCATGCTGCGGGCGGTGACACGATCCCAATGACGCCGCTCATCACGCCGATGCCGCCGGTCGCGGACGCACAGCTGCCATGGGACGAGGAGATCGACGATCCCATCGCGGTCATCGCCGGAGCTCGGGCGAAGCACGGCGATACGTTCGTCATCAACGGAGCCCGATCGCCGTTTCTGTTCCTCTTCTCACCCGTCGGCGTGCAGAGCTTCTACGCAGTGGCCGAGACCGACGCGAGCAAAGGCATCGCCGACTGGCAGATGCTGCGACGCAAACTTCCGCCTGAGCTCTTCCGCGGCCGACGGACGTTCCCGCACGACCTCTTCTCCCGTGACGACGTTCTGCAATACCTCGATGTCGTGCGGGCCGCGACCGACGTGGCGTGCACCGAGCTCGGAGTGACCGGAACCTGCGAGGTATTCGACTTCACCCGAAGACTCGGTCATCGCATCGGTCTGTCGACATGGGCCGGACCCTGCGGGACATCCACCGAGTTCGACGCGTTCATCGCCGCGCTCGACGAGCTCGACGGTGCGGCGGCCTTCGTGGATCCTGGCGCGATGGCGGCGGTGGCGGCGTCCGACTACGCGACCGAGCGCCGCGCCCTCGCGACTGCCGAGCAGGTCATTGGTCACGCGATCACGATTCGCGACGCGGAGGTCAACCCACCCGCCGACCATTTCCAGCGCATCATCGAGACTTGGGACGACGCGGACACCGCAGAGAGAACGCAGGGCATCGCGCGCGACGTGATCCTCGTGCACCTCGGATCGATGTCCAACCTCTTCTCGGCGCTCGGGTGGCTGCTCGTCGACGTCGTCAACCGACCGGAGGTCGCGCGCGCGATCAGAGGCGGTGATCACGCACTCGCCGAACGTTGTGCCCTCGAATCCACGCGCATCGCGCAGCGTTCCATCATGTTGCGTGCCGTGCTTCGGCCCGTCGACATCGACGACGGGACCAAGACCTGGAGCGTGGAGGCCGGCGTGACGCTCGCGACGCTGTTGCCGCTCACCAACCTCGCGACCGACGACCTCCGCGTGTACGACCCGCAACGCTGGAATCGGCGTCGCATTCAAGACGGGCGCGGCGGGGGAGAGCACCGCGAACTCGTGACCGCGTTCGGCCACGGCGCCCACACGTGTCCCGCACAGCCCTTCTCGCTCTCGGTCATGACGGCCGTGCTCGAAGCAATGCTCGACCGCTACGAACTCACACCGGAGTTCGCCACCGCCACCCCACGCACCGCCCAAATCGGCGGCGTCGCCCGAGCGGAACACCCATGCCGGATGGGTTACGCCCCAATCCAATTCCCGTGGAAGCCGTAGGGGACGCGGACGGGGAGATGGATCGTCGCGACGGGCGGGCCGGCGAAGTCCTGGGCGTCGATGATCACCACATCGGCGGCGTTGCGGTTGGGGTCGTGCACGTAGGCCATGACCCAGCCCTCGTCCTCGGCCGCGTCGGCGTGCTTGGGAACGAAGATGGGCTCCTGCGATGAGCGTCCGCCGCCCAGGTCGTGCTCGATCATCGTCCCCGCGACGAGATCGTGCTTCAGGATGTTGCCGAGCTCGAGCCCACCCGCCGTCGAGGGCGCGAACGACGCCGTGTAGCCGTACCGATGCCGACGGCCGACGATGCGCTCGTCCATCCGAGGGAACTCCTGCGGCCGGTCGGAGATCACGTCACGACTCACGCGGCGACCCATCGGGTCGATCGTCCAGCGTTCGAACACCGGAGCACCTTCGTTCGGGCCGTTGCGATCGCGGTCGAACATCCGCGGATGAACCGCCACGTCGACCACGACGCGGTCTCCGTCGTCGTACGCGTTCAGTGGGTGGTACACGTAACAGAGGTCGTCGAGCTCGCACCACACGGTCGAGTCCGCGTCCGCCTCACGGTTCAAGAGTCCGACCCGCGCGCCGTACTCGGGGTTCCACCGGTAGGGAAGCGTGGCCCCATTCATCGCGAGTTCGATGTCGAATATGCACGGGAGATCGAACAGGACGACACGCGACTCGGTGATCGCGCAGTCGTGCACCATCGGACCGCCGGGCACCGGCACGTTCACCGAGCGACGCACGCGCCCGTCGACTCCGACGACCACGTATTGGATGTAGTCCCATTCCCAGTAGTACACGACGGCGTGCAACTCACCAGTGAGCGGATCGCGCTTCGGATGCGCGGTGTACGACCCCGGGAGCGTGCCGCCGAAATCGGAACGGGCCACGGTCTCGAGCTCGTCGGTGAGCTGCACGGGCAATCCACCGGCCTCGACAATGGCGAACGTGGATCCCGCATGGGAAATCACGTTGGTGTTCGCGGTGTTGTCGCCCATGCCGTGGCGTGGCCCGGGCGTCTCGGGACCGCCAAGCGCCTCCACGACCGAGTCCGAGCGGACGTACCGGTTCCGGTACGTGACCGCCTGGCCACCCCGTAGCCAGAGGCCGTGCACCATGCCGCTGCCGGTGAACCAGTGGTAGGTGGCCGGGTCGGGATCCACCACCGGGTTCGGACCAATGCGGAGCAACCGACCCTCGAGCTCCTCCGGAATCGCTCCGGTGACCGGCAGGTTGTCGACGCTCACTTCCTCCCGAACCGGTGCGAAGTTGCCGGAGAGGTACGCGCTCGTGGTGACGGGAGCATCGGTCATGGTCATGGTGTGTCCTCCAAAGGTTGTGGGCTCGTGGCGAACACGAGCGAGTTGGCAAGACGCACGAGTGCGTCGAGATCGGTTTGGCCGGTAGTCGGCGCGAGCGCGCCGTGCAGATGGAGCGACGCAAGTCCGTGCATGGTCGCCCACAATGCGCCGGACAACTCCGTCGTGACCGCGTCGGGATGAAAGCCCGCGTCCTGTGCGTCGCGGACCAAGTCGACGAGCTGACCGAACGCCGCGCCACCCTCGGCGATGTATTCCGCGTCGGTCGTGTCGCACAGATCCGCGCGGAACATGAGGCCGAACACGCCGGGATGCGATTGGGCGAAGCGGACGTACCCGAACGACGCGGCCGCGAGACGCGCGACCGGATCATCGAAAGGGACTGGAAGGATCGCGGCGTCGACCGATGCCATGAGATCACGGAAGCCGACGGCCGCGACTGCGGCGAGCAACGCGCTCAGGGCGGGGAAATGACGCAGCGGTGCGCCATGCGACACGCCGGCTCGCCGCGCGATCTCCCGCAGGCCAATGCCGTCGAGACCCTCGGCGTCGAGATAGTCCCTGGCCGTGAACACGAGACGATCGCGAGTGCCAAGGCCGGCCGTTGCCATCATGTAGACAGTGTCTACTCATTGCGCGTCATTGTCCAGCGCCAATTCTGCGGCACCGGTCACGTTCGTTAGCGTCCGACCGTGCCGTCGTTTCCGAACCTCATGCGTCCCGGACGAATCGGCTCGTTGGAGTTGCGGAATCGGATCCTCATGGCGCCCATGGGTGATTCGCTCGCGAACGACGACGGCACCATCTCGACCGCGCAGCTCGCGTACTTCGAGGCCCGGGCGCGCGGCGGCGCGGCCCTGCTGCTCGTCGGGTCGGTAGCGGTGGCGTATCCCGACGGCTGCGTCGACGCACGCCAAGTTGCTGCCTCGCGCGCTAGCGATGACGACGGCCTCCGAACACTCGCGGATCGCGTGCACCGGCACGGTGCCTGCGTCGCCGCGCAGCTCACGTACAACGGTGCACTCGCGCGGTATGACATCGCCCGCGGGCACCCGATGCTTGTCCCCGCCGTGCCCAAAGGATCGCGTCCGGATCGCCTCTCGATGATGGTGACCGACGCGGAGGTTGCCGGATTCATGGCGCCGCACGCGTCGCGCACGGCGAAGGTGGAGTATCAAGTGGCGACCGACGACGACCTCGCTCGCATCGTCGAACACTTCGCCGACGCGACCGATCGTTGCCGCCGCGCCGGGATCGACGGCGTGGAGTTGCACGCGGGTCACGGTTATCTCATCGACGAATTCCTCAGTCCGTCGATCAACACTCGCGACGATCGGTGGGGCGGGCCGATCGAGCACCGGGCGCGCCTCCTCGTCACGATCATCCGGGCGATCCGGGCACGCGTCGGCGACGACTATCCGCTCTGGATGCGTATCAACGCGCTCGAGTACCACAAGCCCGACGGTGAGACGTTCGACGACCAGCTCGCCGTCGCGGAGCTGGCGGTCGCGGCCGGGCTCGACGCGGTGCACGTGACCGCCTACGCCAACCTTGACGTGGCCACCGGGCCCACCGATTCCTACGCGCCGCACCGGGTTGGAGATCTCGCGACCTATGCCGCCGCGGTGAAGCGACACGTGAATGTCCCCGTCATCACGTTCGGTCGGTTCGAACCGGCCGAAGCCGAAGCTGTGCTCGCCGACGGCCACGCCGACTTCGTCGCGATGGGGCGCAAGCTCCTCGCCGATCCGGACCTGCCCAACAAGCTCCGGACCGGAGACGTCGATCGCGTACGGCCATGCCTCTACCAATACCGCTGCATCGGCAACATCTTCGTGAACGAGTCCCTCGCGTGCGTGGCCAACGCGGCGACCGGACGCGAACACGAAGCGGCGTTGCCCCCGGCGAAGCGAGCGCAACGCGTCCTGATCATCGGTGGCGGTGCGGCCGGCCTCGAATGTGCGCGCGTGCTTGCCGACCAGGGACACACCGTCGAGATCCGAGATCGGTCGGCGACCCTCGGGGGAGTGCTCGACGCGGTACGGGGTGCCGATGCGGTACTCGATCGTCAGCTCGAGTGGTTGACGAGCGAAGTCGGATACGCCGCCGTGGAGCTGACGCTGGGAAGCGAGCTGACTCCGGTCGATCTTCCTACGCTCGACGTCGATGCGGTGGTACTCGCCACCGGCGCGCAGTGGGTTCGCCCCACCGTCACCGGGGGTGAGTTGGCCCATGTAGTTGCACCCACCGACCTCGGCGGTATGTTCGCCGGCGACGACGACGCAATCTCCGACGCGGTCGTGGTCCTGGGCGGCGGGAAGCCCGGGCTCACACTCGCGACCGCACTACGCGCACGCGGGCGTGCCGTGACGATCGTGGAACCGACGCGTGTCTTCGGAGTCGAGTTGGGATTGCCCGGTCGCTTTCGGTTGGTCGCCGACGCCGAGGCAGCGGGGGTCGCGCTCATCGGCTCCGCGCGACTCGTGGCCATCACTGCCGATCACGTGGTCATCGCACGCGACGGAGCGGAAGCGTCATTACCCGCGGGAACCGTCGTCGTGGCAACGCGCGAGTCACGGCCGTCAACGCTCCTCGAACCTTTGCTGGCCACGGGCATTACGACGTTCGTCGTCGGCGATGCGGCTGATCCCCGCGGCTTCGAGGGCATCACACGCGACGCCGAACACGTCGCGCGCTCGCTGGCCGTCGCCGAGTAGAAGGCACACGGCACCGAGGAATCAACGAATCCGACGGGATCCTTCCCAAACCGCGCGCCGCTCCCTACACTCCTCGGCGCGGGCGGAGCCGCGACTCAAGGAGTCAGTTCCGCATGAAGCAACCAGTACGCATCGCGCTCGCCGAAGGCATCGGCACCATGATCCTCGTCGTGGGCGGCCCTGGCACCGCCATCCTCGCGACCGGTGGTTTCTTTCCGAAGGGTGGAGTCGGTGTCCTCGGCGTCGCACTCGCATTCGGGCTCGCGCTGCTCTGCGCGGCGTACGCGATCGGATCGATCTCCGGATGTCACATCAACCCGGCGGTCACGCTGGGGCTCTGGGCGATCAAAAAGACCGAGACGAAAGACGTTCCCTTCTACCTCGGCGGTCAGATCATCGGCGGGCTGGTCGGCGCCGGGATCATCTACGAGATCGCGCAATCGAGCGCGGTCAAGTTCAGCGCCAAGGTCTCCGGGTTCGCGTCCAACGGCTACGGCGTGCACTCGCCGGGTGGCTTCAAGATCGGTGCCGCGATCCTCGTCGAAGTCGTGTTCACCGCGATCTTCATCTTCATCATCGCGAGCACCAGCCGAAAGTCGATGCCCGCGGGGTTCACCGGCATCACTGTCGGCCTCACGCTCACGTTGATCCACCTGATCACGATCCCGGTCGACAACACGTCGGTCAACCCGGCCCGCAGCCTGGCGACGGCGGTCTTCCAAGGTGGTTGGGCACTGCGCCAACTCTGGGTCTTCATCCTGTTCCCGATCGTCGGCGGCCTCCTCGGCGCCCTCGTCTGGCGCGCGCTCGTCCCCGCCGAAGACGCCTAACCGCCCGTCGAGCCCTCTCGCGATCCACCTCGACCGTTTGTCGGCTCGCCCGCGCCACGCGCGGGTGGATCGACAAACGGTCGAGGATTGGGGCAGGGTCGGGCATGGAGAAGCTTCAGTACCTGTGTTGGCCCCGCGACGAACTCACGCCCGCCGAACGCGGCCAGCTTGCCCGCGAGGTCATCGTGCCGGCGTTGCTCGCGCTCGAACCGCGCGGTTTGTCGATCCAGATCGACGACGACGATGCGGAGGTTCCCGTGCCGATGCCACCACCCGCGGGCGAGCCGCAACCCTTCCTGCTCGTGTCGATCTGGCTCGACCGCTACGACGATCGCGCTCCGTTCGAGACGATCCTGCGCGACCACTCCGACCAAATTGCGGGCTATCTCGTCACTGAATCCATGTACACGGAGTACGGCGGCAACCCGCATGGCCGACCGCGTGATTGGCCCGACGGCGAACGCTCACCGGGCGTGGTGATGGTGACGCTCCTCCGACGTCCCGCGACCATGAGCGAGGAGGAATGGATCACGCACTGGCACACCGTGCAGTCACCCGTCTCCGAGGCGATGCAGCCACGGATGCGCTACGTCCGCAACGCAGTCGCACGCGCGATCACTCCCGACGCGCCACCAATCGAGGGCATCGTCGAAGAAGCCTGGCCGACCCCGGAGCACATGACCGACCCGCAGCTCTTCTACGGCGCGGGCGATGATCCGGATCTCATGGCGCGGAACCTGACCGAGATGCTCGACAGCGTGACCGCGTTTCTGGACCTCAACGAGCTGCGCAGCTTTACGACGAGCGAATATCTGCTTCGGAGCTGACGGCGTCGGCACCGGTCGTGAACCGTGCCATGCCCGCAGTCTCGACGATCGTGCCATCGTCGGCGACCAAGACACCTTCAACGCCCTCGGACTCCAACAATCGTCGCCCGGCGTCGGCACCGGCGACGAATGCCGCCTTGGCCAGCACTTCGGCCCACCACGCGTCGCCGGCGACCACCGTCACGGTCGCGAGCCCGGAGTCGGCGGGCGCGCCGGTTGCCGGATCGAGCAGATGGTGCAGCTCGACCGTGCCCCGCCGCCACCGTCGACGCAGGCGAGTGCTGGTGGCCACCGCGCCAGATGTGAAGCGCAGGCGCCCCAAGCGAGCCGCCAAGGTCACGTCGTCGAAGGCGATCTCCCACGCACCGTCGTACGGACCCGTTCCGTGGACATGGAGATCTCCGCCGAGATCGACACACACGGACCGAGCGCCGCTCGCCGCAATTTGATCCGCAACGAGATCCGCGGCGTAGCCCT
This sequence comes from Acidimicrobiia bacterium, assembly GCA_025357995.1. Classification (GTDB taxonomy): domain Bacteria; phylum Actinomycetota; class Acidimicrobiia; order IMCC26256; family JAENVU01; genus JAENVU01. Next base: position 7,827 of record JANYLF010000083.1, read on the forward strand.
TGCCAATGCCGCCGAGATCCAGCGTGATTCCCGGCGCAAGCGTCACCGCGCGCACCACGGGATCCAGCTCGATGCCGGCGCAGCCCACGAACCCGCGCACCGCATCGGTCGACGCTAGTGGCGCGGCGTTCGGGGTGACGTCCACGAAGTCGCGGTCGTATCCCCACGCGCGGATCGCCCCGAGGCCGGTGGGATCGAAATGGCCACCGGTGCGCCGCCACGCGTCGACGGCGCGCGCGATCAGCGCGAAGGTGGGCGCCGACACCACGACCGGACGTCCGCCACCAGCCGCGTTGAGCAAGCTCAGCTCGCTGTCGGGTCGGAAGCGTGACCAGGCAGTCTCGTAGGCGTCGAGCGCGTCTTGCGCGCGGTCGGTGGCGTCGGGAGGCCCATCGTCGATCAGGACGCGCGCGGTGGTCCCCATGACCCGGAACGTCCGATCCGTCCAGCCGGTATGCATCATGACCACCGCGACTCATCGGCATACGACGACCCGCGACTGAGCCGCAACGGAGCTGACACCGAAATGACACCTTCCGCAGGCAAGACTGCGCCTATGGCGACGGGCAGACGCTGGCTGATCGTGATCGGGGTGATCGCGGCGATCCTCGTCGGTTCAGGGCTGTGGCGACGCTCCCAGCTGATCGAGGAGCGAGCGCACGCTCGTACGGAACGAGGGCGCGCATTGCGTGAGCTCACCGCGCTGCAACAAGGCCTGGTGACGGCGACGCGCGCCGCCGGTGCGGTCGAAGCAGAGACTGCAGTCGCTCGGGGCGCCACGGTGGAACTCGTAGCGAATGCCGAGACGCTCGTCGTTCAGATCCGAGTCGTGGAACGAGCGCGTGACGATGCTGCGCTCGCGGCATTCGTCGCGAATGGTCAGGTCGGTCGTATGCGCGAGTGCCTCGACGGCATCAATCGGGCGCTCAACGAAGTCGCGGTCGGCGACCCGAAGGGTGTCGCGACCCTCGTGAGCGTACGCGCCTCCTGCCGCGCGGTCGGCGCATGAGCGAAGCCGACATGAGCGCCGCCGCGCCGCAGATGCGAGAGCGGGAGTACATGGTCGGTCGGCGGGCCGTGCTGATCGCCGGCCTCGTGGCGCTCCTCGCAGTCGGCGTCACCGTATGGAACGTGAACACGAGCTGGGACGATCGCACCCGAGCCGTCGATGCATTACGCGCCGCGCAGCGCCGAGTGGCCGACGCTCGGAGCCTGTTCGACGCGGCCCGCGATCGGCTACGCCAAGATCACATAGAAGGTCGACGCGTGCGCGCGGAACGCGACGGCGCGCAGCTCTCGGTCACGTTGCGCGAGACGCAACTGCATGCGACCGAGACCGATCGGGATCAATCGAGCAAGCTGCGCGACGCGAAGAACGCGGAGGTCGCGATTGTGCGTCAATGCCTCGGCGGAGCGGGGAAGGCACTCGACGCCGTGCAGCGGTTCGACACCGCGGCGACGATCGCGGCATTGCAGAGCGTCGACGCCGCATGCCGAGCCGCCCAGGCCGGCGAATCCGGTCCTGCCGCGCAGTACGGATTCGATTTCCCGGACCCGTTCGTCCTCACTGTGGGTGCGAACGAGTACGCGTTCGCCACCAACGCCACCGGGGGCAACATTCAGGTGCTGATGCGCCAAGCCGACGGCGGGTGGACCACCCGGGGCGACGCGCTCGGCCATTTCCCTGTTTGGGCCGGCACGGGTCGTACGTGGGCGCCCTCGGTATTGGCCCGGCCCGGCGGTTTCGTCATGTACTACGCGGTGCGGGACGCGCTCAACGGCCATGAGTGTGTGTCGCGGGCCATCGCCACCGCACCTACCGGGCCGTACGTGGATACCTCCGGCGGGCCCCTGCAGTGCGGCGAGAACGATGCGATCGACCCCGAACCGGTCGTGGGTGCCGATGGCGTTCCGGTCCTGCTGTGGGTCCGCGCCCACCCCAACGCGATCATGGCGCGCGCCCTGAGTGCCGACGGTTTGAGCTTCACCGGGCCGGAACACGAGCTGCTTCACGCGACTGCGGGATGGGAAGCGAACAACGTGGAGGCGCCGTCGATGATGGTGACCGCGCAGGGTACGTGGATGTTCTTCTCCGCGAACGACTGGAACAGCCGGCATTACGCGATCGGCGTGGTGCACTGCGCGAGCGCGCTCGGTCCGTGTGACCGTTCGGCCGCGGCTCCGGTGATGTCGTCGCGCGACCCGATCATCAGCCCCGGCGGCGGGTCGGTGTTCCAACCCACGCCCGGCGACTATCGCCTCGCGTTCCACGCGTACCACGAGCCCAACGTCGGGTACCCGGCGAGTCGACTCTTCTACGTCGCGCGTATCGATCTCAGCTCCGGTCGCCCGGTCCTCGTGGAGTGACGTCGCGGCGCTCTCTCAACCGACGATCGCGCCGAGCAGCTTTTCGCGCCAGCGCGACGCTCGACCCGTGCGTGCCTCCACGCGGTCGGCGCCCGTCGGCAGGCGCAATCCGGCGTTGATACCGAGCCAGCGCCACGGCTCGCTTTCCCACTGGGGCGAGCGGTGGTTCACCCAGGGGAGGCTCGTGAGCTCGGTCTCGACTCCGAGGATCAGATCCGCCAGCGTGCGGCCCGCGAGGTTCGTGGTGCTCACGCCGTCGCCCACGTACCCGCCGGCCCATCCGAAGCCACTCGTCCGGTCGTAGGCCACCGACGAATACCAATCGCGCGGTACGCCGAGCGGCCCACCCCATTCGTGGGTGATCCGCGCGCCCGCGACGGCGGGAAACAGTTCGGTGAGCACCGCACGGAGTTCGGCGAACACGCTCGGGTCGCGATCGAACGCGTCTCGGACGCGGCTGTGGAAGTGATACGGCGCACCGCGGCCGCCGAATGCGATCCGATCGTCGGCCGTGCGCTGCGCGTAGATGATGAGATGGCGTCCGTCGGTCAACGTCTCGCGTCCGCCCCAGCCAATCGTGTCCCACACCTTTGCGGGCAACGGTTCCGTCGCGATCATCAGGGAATACACCGGCGCCACGTCACGGCGATGCCCCGGGAGACTGGGGGTATATCCCTCGGTCGCGAGAATCACGGTTTCGGCCCCCACCTCGCCCCCCGCAGTGCTCACGCGCCGCGGCGCCAACTCCGTGACGCGACTGCGTTCGTAAATCACACCGCCGCGACGCTCAACGGCATGCGCGAGTCCGCGCACGAGGCGAGCCGGATGGATCCGTGCGCAGTGTGGTGTGTAGACCGCGCCGAGTATGCCCTCCGCCGCGATTCTCTCGGACGCGGCTGCTGCGTCCAGCCAGCGGTAGTCGGACTCGCCGAACCCCCAGCGCCGTTCGGACTCGACGTGCGCCTTCAGCCGCTCGACG
>JANYLF010000050.1 GCA_025357995.1 Acidimicrobiia bacterium
GTCACCATTCCGCGCCGACCCCGCCCCTATCATGTGCGGCTCATGGATCTGGCCTCCCACTTCCGCGTCATCGCGCAAAATTGGCTGCGGATCCTGATCATCTCCGCAGTGCTCGCGGCGGTTGTCTTCCTCGCCTCCGGCCTGCGTTCGGATACGTACCAGGCACAGGCCACGCTCGCCGTCAAACCCGGCAACCTCACCGGTGGTCAAACCGAAGCCGAGGCCGCCACGTTCCTTTCCCAGACGTACGCGAAGTACACCGAGATCAATGCCGTCCTGTTGCCGGCACTCCGGAACTCGAAGCTCAACTTGTCACTCGCGGAGTTCAAGAGTCGGGTCTCGGCCTCGCCGTCCGGTGATCTTGGCTTCCTCGACATCACCGGTACCGGAGCGAGCCCCAAGGAAGCCGAGATCATCACTCGCTTCGTGACCGACCAGATCAAGGAGTACGTCACCAACGTCGAGGATCAGCGGATCGCCAGCCTGGTGCAACCGAGTCGCACCGAACGGCAACAGGATCTGCAACAACTCGCGTCGAGCACCCTGACTCCGGCAGAACGCACGCAGCTCGAACTCCGAGTTCGAGAGCTCGACTCCAATATCGCCAACGCGCTCCTCACGCCCATCGACGCGGTCACGACGCTCACCCCCGCGCTCGCCGATTCGAGTCCGATCTCGCCCAAGCCGGCGCGCGACTCGATCCTCGCCTTCCTCGTGGCCATCGTCGCGGTAAGCGAACTCACGGTGCTTGCCCACTTCGTGGGTGATCGGTTCTCCGGCACGGAAGACAGCGCCGACGTCGCCACCATTACCGGCCTGCCGGTCCTCGCGAAGATCCCCAAAGGCGAAGGCATCGAGGTCATCGAAGCGTTCCGCGTGCTCCGGACCAACCTCATGGTGCTCGAAGGTGCGGGCAAACCCCGGACCGTCGCGATCGTCAGCGCCAACGCCGGCGCGGGCAAGACCTTCACCGCGACCCACCTCTCGGAGTCTGCGGCCACGCTGGAAGAGAAGATCGTGTTGGTCGACGCCGACCTGCGCAAACCCACCGTGCACAAACGGTTGGGTATTCCCCGCTCGCCGGGCCTGTCGTCGGTGCTCCAGGGCGGAGACCTCACCGCGGCGCTCACCAAGGTTCCCGACAGCGCGTACCTCCGAGTGCTTCCGAGCGGTACCCCGGTACAGGACGCGTCCGGGATGCTCGGCGCGCGCTCCTTCCGTCATGTGCTCGACGCGTTGCGTGCGGTACGGCTCGTCGTGGTCGACACTCCCCCCGCGAGCCTGTTCGCCGACGCCATGGCCGTGGCGTCCCAATGCGATGCCACCATCTTCGTGCTCGACGTGAAGACGAGCCGTCGACGCGCGGTTCGTCAGTCGCTCGAATCGCTCGAGCGCGCGGGCGCGAACCTGATCGGCGTCGTCATCAACCGCGCCACCGTGCAAAAGACCGCCTCCTACTACGACGGCTGAACTCGGCGGGTTAGTCCGGGAGGCCGGTTCCGAGGTCGGGGCGGTCGATCCCGAGATCGATCGCGGCGGCAAGATCGTCGTGGGGGTCGCCCCTGAATGCCAACAATCCTCCTGGACCGTTCGGCGACAGCACGTGCACCAGTCCCAAGTACACGATGCCCACCGCGGCGCCGCCCACGGGCCACGGCACCCGACCGAAGAGCGCAAGACCCACTGCAGCCGCGGCGCCGCCAGCGCCGAAGGTCTTTGCCAATGCCAGCAACGGGAGCGGTCGCAACCCCGGGATGCGCATCACACCGACTCCGAGGACACCGAGCACGAGTAACTCCGTGACGACCGTCGCCCAACCCGACCCGAGATACGAGTACTCGGGAATCAACATGAGGTTGAGCCCGACATTCACGACGACACCCACCAACATCGCGACCGGATAGAGCCGGTTGCGGCGGCTCGCGACGAGTGTCGTGAACGCCAACATCGTGAAGAAATGGATGGCCTGGCCGACCACGAGGAGCCGCGCCGAGGCGGCACCTACTGCGTAGCGCTGCCCCGCGACCGTGGTGATGATGGGTTCGGCGTACACGAGGAAGCCCGCGCACGCGCCGACGGCCGCGACCGCGAGGATCACCAACGTATGGCGGAACGTGCGGCGGAACGCCCCGGGATCCGACGGCCATGCCGCGACGAGAAGCGTCAGCGCCGGCGTCGCGACGGCAAACGCGATTGCTCCGAACAGATCAGAGAACTTGTAGCCGACGTTGTAGATCCCGGCGGCCGTCGACGACACCATGATCGACAGCATGATGATGTCGATGCGGAAGTAGATCGTGTCGAGCGCCGCGCCAAGCGCAAGCGGCGCAGCCTCGCGTATCCACACCCACCACTCACTGGGATCGAAGACGATCTTCAGCCCGGCGCCACGTCGCAAGGTGAACGCCAGCCAGCCCAGAATCACGACACCGTTCACCACGAACGCGCCCACGTACCAGAGCAACGTCCCGATTCCCGCCGCCGTCACAGCAACGATCAGCGTGACGCTGGCGACCTGTCCGAGCACATTGGACAACGCGACGTCTCGGAACCAGAGGCGTGCGTCGAACAGCAGAATGAGGCCGTACGCCGCCGAAAGGATGACGAGGTTCAGTCCACCGATCGCGACCCCCCACGCGACCTGCGTCGAGAAGCTCCCCGCCATCGCGCCGATGCCCACACACGCCATCGCGATGGCATACGAGACCACGCCGATGACCAAGCGGAGACCGGTGTAGGAGCCGACGATGCGAGTTGCCGCCTCGTCGTCGGCCTCGAGCACGTCGCTCAGCACGATCCGCGACAGTTTGAGGTCGGCGATGAACCCGACGATCGCCAGCACCGAGAAGACGACGCCGTAGTCGCCGAACTGCGCCCGGCTCAGGTGGTGGATGATGATGAAGGTGCTGACGGTGGCAAGACCCGCCACCACGTAACGGCCGGCAATGAGCACCCCCGCGCCCGAAAGCACGGAGCCCGACACTCGCGGGGTCTTCGGCGCGGTGTCGTCAGCGGCCATGGCCGGTCCGGATCAGCCGGGAACGGACGTCGAGCGCGATTCGAGACGCACCCGAACCGGGAAATGCACCAAGCCGACTTCTTTACCCCGGCTCAGCACCTCGACCGTGTCCTTCTCGGCGCGCTGGTCGTAGATCACACCACCGTCGTGCGAGTGAATCCCGGCGCTGATGAGATACACACCGTCCCGAACCGGAAACCGCTCGAAGTCGAAGACGCACGTTCCGTCGCCGTCGACGAACGCCAGCGCGTCGTCGGTGAGATCCGAGTTGCTCCCGAGCAGCATCTTGCCTTCCTGGTCATAGACCGCGACCGAGAACACGACGTCGTCGACGCGCTCGGGCGCGTGGAAATCCACCTCGTACTTCAGCGGCTCGCTCGGGAGGAGGTGCGCACGCCCGGCAACCGGGTACACGACGCGCGCGTTGGTGATCTGAATCTCGAGGTTGCGGAGCAACGTGGGGTTGTTCAGGTCGGCCGGAACTTCCGCGCCCTTCTTGCGCAGGTGTTCCCGAAACGCGAGCGCGGCCTCGCCCGGGTCGCCGATCGCAACGAGATTGCCATGGTCGAGCACTGCCGCGCGGTCGCAGATCTGGCGCACCATGTCGACCGCGTGGGTGACAAGCAGAATCGTGCGCCCTTCACGCTGGAACTGCTTGATTCGGTCGAGGCACTTGCGCTGGAACGCTTCGTCGCCGACGGCGAGCACCTCGTCGACCAACAGGATCTCCGGCTCAACGTTGACCGCGACCGCGAATCCAAGCCGAGCGGCCATACCCGAGGAGTAGTGCTTCACCTGGTTGTCGATGAACTCCTCGATCTCGGAGAACGCGACGATGTCGTCGAAGATGCGCGTGATCTCGGGCCGGGTCAGACCCAGGATCGAACCGTTCATGTAGATGTTCTCGCGTCCGGTGAGGTCTCCGTGGAAGCCCGAGCCGAGCTCGAGCAGCGCGGCGGTCCGACCCCGCTTGCGGATCGTGCCCTTGGTGGGCCGCATGATGCCGGCCACGCACTTGAGCAGTGTCGACTTGCCCGACCCGTTGTGGCCCAGCAAGCCGACGGTCTCGCCCTGTTCCACATGGATCGTGACATCGCGCAGGGCCCAGAACTCTTCG
>JANYLF010000092.1 GCA_025357995.1 Acidimicrobiia bacterium
TCTTCGCGTACATCGTCGGAAGCTTCTTCCGAGAAACCGCCCACTATCGACACTTCTGGTTACTCCTCCCACTCGCACTCATCGCCGCCGAACAATCCCGACGACAACAATCCCCACCCGAAATCGCACTCGCGTGACCGACAGCGCGTCGCCTCCTAGTACCGCGCGTCGCGCCCTTGGCGGCATGGTGTGGTCCGGCCTCGGATTCGGTGCCCAAGGTCTCGGGCAGTTCCTCGTGGTTATCGTGTTTGCGCGGTATCTCACGAAGACCGACAACGGGCTGGTCGGCGCGGCCGTCATCGTGATCGCACTCGGCCAGCTCTTCACGGAGGCCGGCTTCGGACCGGCCGTCATCCAGCGCGAGAACCTGACCGACGAGCACGTACGCACGGCCTTTGCCCTCTCGATGTTCACGGGACTGTTCATGACGGTCTTGGTCTTCGCGGGCGCGCCGCTCGTGGCCGACTTCTTCCACCAACCCCCGTTGACCGACATCGTGCGCGGACTCGCGTTCGTCTTTGCGCTCCAAGCCCCCGGTGTCGTGGCGATGGCGATGTTGCAGCGCGACCTCGACTTCAAGTCGATCGCAATCGCGGAGATGGTCTCGTACTTCCTCGGGTTTGCGTTGGTCGGCGTCGTCCTTGCCGTCAACGGTGTCGGCGTGTGGTCGATCGTGATCGCACAGCTCGCGCAGGCCGCGTTGCTCACCGGGATCCTTGTCGTCCGGCGCGCGCACCCCCGATCGCTGCGGCCTCGCCGGGCCGAATCCAAAGACCTGGTCGTCTACGCGGGCGGCATGACCGCGGCGCGCGGGTTCAACTTTCTGGCGCTGAACGGCGACAACAGCGTGGTCGGGAACCGGATGAGCGCCGCGGCGCTCGGCGCGTACAAGAACGCCTACCTGCTCGCGGCGTTCCCCGCGCAGATGCTGGGCCAGGTGATGGATCGCGTGATCTTCCCTGTGATCTCCCGCTTCCAGGACAATCTCGAGCGGGTCGCCAGTGCGTACCTCCGTGGCGTGTCACTCGTGGCGACGATGACCATCCCGGCGTCGGTGCTGGCGGTGCTCGTGGCCCCGGAGCTCATCCATCTGCTCCTCGGGGGCGGGCACAAGTGGGACGATGTCGTGCTGCCGTTCCAGATCATGGCGGCTGGGCTGCTGTTCCGTACCAGCTACAAGATCAGCGATTCGCTGGCGCGAGCGATGGGCACCGTGTATCGCAGGGCGTGGCGGCAGGGCGCCTACGCGGCGGCGGTGATCGTCGGCGCCTTGATCGGCACCTATTTCGGTCTCGGCTGGGTCGCCTTCGGAGTGACGATCGCGATCTTCATCAACTACCTGTTGATGGCGCAGTTGAGTATCCAGACCGCCAAGATCACCTGGGGACGTTTCGTGGTCTGTCAGATCCGAGGCCTCGCGCTCGCGGGCCTGGTTGCGGCGGTGGCCATCCCAGTGGTCCTGGCGCTGCGATCCGCCCTCCCGTCCGGGAGCGTGCTCACGAACCTCGAGATCATCCTCGCGGGCACCGTGAGCGCACTCGCCGCACTTGGGCTCGCGTGGCTGCTGCGACCGGAGCTCACCCTGGGCGACGACGGCCGTTGGCTCATCGCAGTGATCCGTTCGCGCAAGTCTGGCGATGAAGTGCCGATGGATGTGACGTCGTGAATCGGCGAGACTGGGAATTCTCATGAGTTTGGTGATGGAGGTGCTCCGCCGGTTCGACGAACGCGGCGTGACCTATTGCCATTGGAAGAGCAACGACCATCTCGACGCCGCGCTCGCGGCCGATACCGACCTCGACATCTTGGTGGATCCGGCCGCCATCGACGACGCCTACGCGGTGTTCGCGGAGTTGTCGTGCCGACGGGGTCGGGTCGCGAACGCGCGCAACGACATCGGGCTCGAGGACTTCCTCGGCGTCGACGACGAGACCAACCGGCTCGTGCACTTCCACGTCCACTACCGATTGCCGGGTGGTGAGCGCCACAACAAGCGATTCAGGCTTCCCTGGGAGCGGTCCGTGCTCGACACGCGGGTGCGCGATGCAACGGGCGTGTGGGTCACCGCGCCGGCCGTCGAAGCAGTGTTGTTGCTCACGCGTTACGCCCTCAAGCTGCGCGGCCGCGACATGGTGCGCGGCTCGAGCGGTCCGGGCTCGGAGCTCGCGTTCCTGATGGCGCGCACCGATCGTGACCAGGTGCTCGATGTCGCTGAGCAGCTGCTCGGTGAGCGCGGCCGCGCCGCGATCTCCGCGTGTCTCGACCACGAGCCCGGAACGTCGGAGCTCTACCGGTTGCGCCGCGTGGTCCTGCGCGTGCTGTCGAGCCAGACGAGTTCCCGCGGCCCGGCGGCATTCACCCGCCGGATGAATCGGGAAGCCGCGTGGGCGATGCGAGGGATCTCGCGCAAGGTCGCGCCCCGCCCGGTGCTGAAGGGCCGCGGTGGCACTGGTGGCGGCGTGATCGTCGCGTTCGTGGGGTGTGACGGGTCCGGGAAATCGACGATGGTCGGCGAGTCACGCAAGTTCTTGGCGCCCAAGCTCGACGTGTACCCGATGTACCTCGGTTCCGGCGATGGATCGTCGTCGTTGTTACGCAAGCCGATGAAGCTTGTTCGGGATCGCGTCTTTGGGAAGGCTCGCGATCGCACCACGATCGCGAAGAAGGACAAGGTCGGAGACGATCACCCCGCGGCGATGTCGGGCGCCAAGGCGGTGTGGGCATTGACGCTGGCCAACGAGAAGTCGCGCAAATTGCGCCAGGTGATGCGGGCCCGCACTCGGGGCATGGTGGTGATCTGCGATCGTTGGCCGCAGCTGCAGTTCCCGGGCGAGCTCGATGGTCCACGGCTGACGCATTGGCGCGACGGCAATGCACTCCAGCGTCGGTTGGCGGCGTACGAGTTGCGCCCGTACGAGTTGGCTCGACGATTCCCGCCCGACATCGTGATTCGGCTCGACGTCGACGTCGACACCGCGTCGGCGCGTCGACCCGAAGACGGGCGGGACTATCTCGCGCATCGCATCGACCTCGTGCGCGCGTTGGACTTCGACGGGTCACTGTTCGGCGCGGTGGAGATCGACGGGACCCAATCTCCGGAGAAGGTCCTCACCGCGATCTTGCGCGCGATCTGGTCACGGCTCTGACGCGCCCGCGGATGGGGTACGTCGTCGAGTTCTGTGGATTACCGGGCGCGGGCAAGTCGACGTTGGCGCGCGCGGTGGTCGCGCGCTTGCGGCTGCGCGGCATTGCGACGACGGACGTGATGGCCCAGCTCGGTCCCGACGCGGCGCGCGGCCCGCGGCTCCGGCGCAAGGTGGTCGCGATCGGTCGCGCCATGGTCGAGCCCGGTTCGGTCACGCTCGCGGCGCGAGTTGCGCTGGCGAGTGAGCAGATCGACGCCCGCGATCGGATCGCTCGTCCCGCCAATCTTCTCGTCGTTCGCCACGCGGTACGACGGGGCCGTCGCCGCGCCGGCGTGCACGTATTGGACCAAGGTCCGGTGCAGGAGTGGTGGTCCGCCGCGTTGCGGGCCAACGCCGAACGGGTGCGCCAATTCGCGGCGCGGGATCCGTCCGAGGTGGGTGATCTGCTCGTGCGGGTCGATGCACCCCTCGATGTGCTGGTGGAGCGGCTGGGGGCGCGAAACGCCCGTCAGAGCAGGCTCGAGGGCGTGGATGCTCTGAATCGGCGCCGGGAACTCGAGCGGGGCGAAGTGCTCCTGGATTCACTCACCGATCAATTGGTACATTCACCCGGAGTCCACACACCTGACATCCTTCGGGTCGATGGTCTCGATCCCACCGCACCGGAGCTGATCGTGGAGACCGTGCTCCAGTCGGTGTGAAGAACGGGGGGGAGCAGGCATGCAGGTTCGTCGCATCCGCGGGATCGTCGCGGCGTTGATGGTGCTCGGCGGGGTGTCCGTCGCGCTCCCGACGTCGTCGGTCGGCGCGGTCGGGCCGTGCTCGCCGACCGCAACGCGCACGCTGTCCGCAGCACAGACCGCGGCGTTCACCACAACGCTCGCGGCGAACGAGCGCGTGGACGCGACCAGCGCGTCGTGGACGGGAACCACTGCCTACCCGGTGTACTTCGACTCCGGTGCCGACAGTTGTTGGGACGGGGCTTCGGTCAACGGCGCGTTCCCTGTGACGACCCCGTGGAGCATCTTCCATGGCAACACGGGCGTGGGCTTCGGTGGTGCCAACTTCACGTTGAGTAATCCGCGTGTCTTCAACTACGGCGACGGGATTTCGGTCAAGACCGGCTCGGACAACTTCCTCGTTACCGGTGCCTACCTCTCGTACATTCACGACGATTGCGTCCAGAACGACGATCTCCTCGCCGGCACCATCACGAACTCGTACCTCGACGGTTGCTACGTGGCGTTTTCGGCGCGCCGCTCCACTGGCGAGACGTTCGACGGCCACTCGAACATTTGGAATATCAGCAATTCGCTCGTGCGGCTCCAGGCCATGCCCACGGTCTACAAAGGGTCGGCCGCAGGTCATGGTGGGTTCTTCAAGTGGGACGACAGCGCCCTCCTCAGTCCGAAGCTGAACCTCACCAACACCGTCTTCCGTGCCGACCAGACCACCAACCACGGAGACCTGCTGCTGCCCGTGGGCTACGACGTGACGTGTTCGAACAACAAGGTTGTGTGGCTCGGGCCCGGCGCGTTCCCCGGGACGGCATCCTGGATGGCCGCGTGCCCCGACACCGTCATCACCTCGGACCGTTCCGTGTGGGATGCCGCGGCCAGCCAATGGGACGTCGATCACCCCGGAGTGATTACGGGACCAGAGGTCTCGGTCGGCGATACCTCGGTGGTCGAAGGAGACGGCGGCGCTCGGTCCTTGCAGTTCCCGATCTCGCTGTCTGGGCCACCGGCGCCCGGCAAGACCGTCACGGTGTACTGGTCGACCGCGCCGGGAACGGCCGGCACCGCGGATTTCACGGCGAAGAAGGGCAAGATCGTCTTTTCGGGTGCGCAGGTGTTCAAGACCGTGGCGGTCGCGGTCAAGCCCGACACGGTGCCCGAGCCCAACGAGCTGATGTACCTCGTGGCCGCGGGAGTCGACGGTGGGGAGAACCACCGCGAGCGGGGCACCGGCACCATCCTTAACGACGATCCGGGTACCGGCATCAACCTCTCGGTCGGGGATGCCACGGTCGTGGAAGGCGACTCGGGGACGAGGCTCCTCTCGGTTCCGGTGGTGTTGTCCAACCCGGCGACCTCCGACGTCTTCGTCACGTGGTCGACGGTCGACGGAACCGCGATGGCGGGATCCGACTACAGCCATCTGGCGGGGACCGCGAAGATCCCGATGCTGGGCCGCCAGATCAATCTCTTGATCCCGCTGTTGGGGGACACGATCAGCGAAGGCACCGAGAGTTTCTCCATCGTGGTGAGCGCGGCGACCAGCGCG
>JANYLF010000173.1 GCA_025357995.1 Acidimicrobiia bacterium
GTGGTGAACGTGATCTTCTGACCCGTCGCGCGCGAGATGTCGGCAAGGAGGCGGAGCTCTTCGTCTTGGCTGAACCGCTCGCCACCGAGCCCGGCCAACATCCCGAGCGACGACGACGTGATCGCCTCGAAGACGCCGCCGCCGCCATCGGCCATTCCGTGAATCAGCTCGGTGAGCTCCACGTCGCTCGCGAAGGTGCCGGGCACCGCCGCGCCCGTGATCGATCGGTGGAAGATCGTGCGCGACGTGGAGAAACCCACCGCACCCGCGGCGATCGCTTCGCCGGTGAGTTGACGCATCGCCGCGATGTCCTCCGCGGTCGCGTCTTCATTGGCGGTTCCGCGCTCGCGCATCACGTGAAAGCGCAACGAGCCGTGCGCGAGCTGCGCGGCGATGTCGAGCGCGTAGTGACGGGACTCGAGGAAGTCGAGGTACTCGGGGAAGGTCTCCCACGCACCCCACGGCACTCCTTCGTGCAACGCGGTACCGGGAATGTCTTCCACACCTTCCATCAACTCGATGAGCGTCGCCTGCTCCCCAGGCGGACACGGCGCGAACCCCACGCCACAGTTGCCCATCACCAGCGTGGTCACGCCGTTGCTGAACGACGGATCGAGCTGGTCGTCCCAGGTAGCTTGACCGTCGTAGTGCGTGTGCACATCGACCCAACCGGGCGCGACGATCGCACCGTCGGCGTCGATCACGCGATCGCCCTGCAGCCGACCCCCTACCGCGGCGATTCTCCCATCGTCCACCCCGACGTCGCCGGAACACCGATCGGCACCGGTGCCGTCCACGATCGTGGCGCCGCGAATCACGAGATCGTGGGTCATGTGCGAATCCTCCGAGTCGGGTCGCGGGTGCGTCCGTGTCCCGCCATCATGTCCCGCCCGTCACAACCCGCGCACGCCATGCGATCACGTCGGTAGGGTGCGGATCTCCGCCCGTCGAAGGAGCACAGAATGACGCAAGGGTCAGCCAGCATCGAGATCAATCGCGATCCGGCCACGGTGTTCGCCGCCATCGCCGACGTGACCCGCATGGGCGAGTGGAGTCCCGAGTGCACATCCGGGCGATGGGTCGCCGATGCCACCGGGCCTGCTGTGGGTGCCAAATTCGAGGGCGACAACCGGCTCATGATGGCGGGCATGGCCCTGAAGAAGTGGACCACCACGTCGGAAGTCACGGCCTGTGTGCCCGGCGAACTGTTCGAGTTCGTGGCCGAGGAGTACACGACCTGGCGCTACGAGTTCGAGCCGGCGGGGACCGGTACGAAGGTGACCGAGTCCTACGAATACGCCACGCAGTCCGGAGGACAGAAGTTCATGTACGACACCGTGATGCGCCGACCCGCGTCGATGGTGACCGGAATGAAGAAGACGCTGGAGCGCATCAAGCGCGCCATTGAGTCTCAGTAGCGCGACGACGAAGCACGTCGCCCCTCAGCGCGGCGCCAGGTCGGGTTGCAACAGCTGGGCTTGCGCGGCGCGGATGTGATCGGGAATCTGCATCGGTCGACGGCCGCCGATATCGAACGCGAGGTTCACGACTTCGAACGTCGTGAGCAGCTCCTCGCGGTCTACGTCGTACGCCCACATGATGTTGTGCATGACCTTGTCGGCGAGCGCGATCGCCGCGCTGAAACTCTGAATGCGATCGCCCATGCGCGGCAGCCGGCGAATCGTCATGCGCGTCTCCATCGACGCCCAGCCCATCCGTTCACCGTTCGGTCCTTCGTGGAGAAGCTCGGGGAAGCGACCCTCCACGGACTCGCCAGCCCACACCAACGCCGGCGCCATCGACGGGATGTAGGAACCGTCGGGCTCACATTCGTCGACCGAGACCGCGCGCACCTTGCGCATCGCGAGGTTGCGAACCTGGAGTTCGTCGAAGGTCGGCGCACTCGCGATCGGATCGGTGGCGAGCGAGATACTGCGCGTGGCGCCATGGGTCGGGAGTTCGACGATTTGGGTCCTCACGCGTGCGGCCAAGCTCTCCGGCACGTTCGCGGGCTCACCATCCGGTCCGTCGAAATTGACGCAATGCACGAACGTGGCAGCCAATGCGTCGGTGTCCTGGTCGGCGAGCTCGTGGTAGAGCACGAGACTCTCGTCGGTCACGCTGACAACGCCGCTCCGCACGACGAGCTGAGCACCGAGCAACTGCTCCCGGTGATGGCGGGTGTACACGTCGACGAGGCGAACGGCCCGGTCGGCCGGAACCCCGAGGGTCGCACACAGAGCACGCGTGCCGGCCGTCGCGTTCACGCCATAGAACCGCACGTTCATGTGACCGAGATGATCGATCTGATCTTCGGTGACCACACTCCGGTGGGTCATTGTCAGGGCGGGGGTCGTGGTCTCCATCTGTCGCCGATCCTCCCCGAGTCACCCCCGGAGCAGCAAACCGAGCCGAGTGACTCCTCCGACAGATCGGCTACGCCTCGCACAATGCCACCAGGACCTCGTCGAGTGGTGCGTGGTCGGTGCTATCAGCGTCCATGTGCTCGTAGCGCACTCGATCGCCGGCACCGAGGACGAATGTCGCGCCGATCTGTCGGACTCGCGCGCCCGCCTTGTGCACGTGGTATCCGCGCTTCGAAGTCGCTCGCGTGGCTTTCCACGTCCGTGGGTGCAGAAGTTGGAACCAACTGGCCGTCCGCATGGACGCGGCGTGCGCCGCTGTCGCATCGTCGTCCACCAGCACGAGAAACGGAATCTGCTCTTCGCGGACAAACGCATCGGCGTAACGCCGATCACCGGTTCCGATCGCGACCACGTCGGCGCCGAGGCTGGTGATCTCGTCGTAGCGCTCGCGCAACTGCGCGGCATGCTCGCGGCAGTGCAGTCAACCGAAGTGCCGGAGGAACACCACCACGATCGGCTGGTCGCGCCAGAGATCACCGAGTCGGTGCCGCGATCCTTCACTATCGGCGAGCGAAGACGCAGACAGTGCCTCCAGATCCATTCGGGTGACGCTACCCGGACCAGTCGGCGCGGTGGCTCAGTCCGATCGTACGGGGCATCGGCGCCGGCCGCCGGTGCCCCGTATCTCCCGTAACTACAGCTCGGGTCCCGCAGTCCGGAGTTTGTCGACATCGGCCATCGCGCGGCGCAGGTCATTGAGCCACGCGTCGGTGTGCTCACCGACGAGCTTCACGCACCATGCCAACGCTTCCGAGCGTGATCGGGCAACCCCGGAATCGACGAGCGTGTCGAGGACGCGCCGCTCGTCTTGACGCAGCCGCGTCATGATCGGAACGGCGAGATGGGCGAACCGCACTCGCGTCTCGCCGATCGAAGCGCTCCACGAAACCTTGCGCCCGTAACGAGCCTCGGCCTCCGATGCGATCTGCATGCGCGTCTCTCGGGTCTCCTCGCGAAAGCGCGAGATCCTTCCCAACGCCGCGGCATCTGCGGTTTCTGCCGGTGTTCCTTCGGGCGCGGCAATCTCGCCGCTCACCACGATCTCCTCACGGTCGACGCTCACGGTTGGAGCACCGGAGAACCAACCTTCGGGCAATCGGCCGGCAAACCATGCCCCGGCATCGTCGGCGGGCGGAAGATCCGCCTGTTGCCATCCACCGGGACGGCCGAAGCCGCGTCCGCCGCCCGCTCCGCCACGCCGACGGCCGCGAGGGCCATCTCCGCCGCGCCGTCGGGAACCACGTTCTTGTCCCTGTCCTGCTGTTTCTTGGTCGTCTTTCACTGTTCTCCTGTATTTTTGATCACTTTACTTCGGTGATTACTTCATTACAGACGTACAATAGCACAGCGGGGGCAGATATTCCCGAGACCGGAGAAAAGTGCCTACCGGCCTGATGACGCGAGGGCGTCGAGTTCGGCCCGGAGGCCCCCGGGAAGTGGGGTCTGCGCCCACTCGACGTCGGCACGGATCTCGTCGGGAGTCCGGGCGCCGACGACGACGGTGCTCACCGCCGGGTGGTCGAACGCGAACCGCAGCGCCGCGGCGGGGAGAACGACCGCGTGGTGTTCGCACGCGGCGCGCAACGCGCGTGCGCGCTCCACGACACCCGCAGACGCCGGCTCGTAGTCGTACGTCGGCTCAACGTCGACGCTCGCGAGGACGCCGCTGTTGAACACACCGCCGAGGATCACTCCCACACCGCGTGCCGCGCAGGTTTCGAGCAGAGACTCGCCGCTCCGATCGAGCAGCGTGTACCGACCCGCGAGCAACACGCAATCGAGATCGACGTTCGCCACGAACCGGCGCAGCATCTCGTGTTGGTTCATCCCCGCGCCGACGGCGCGCACCACACCCTGGTCCCGCAACTCGACCAACGCGGGGAACGCGCCGGACAGCGCCTCGCGTTCGTGGTCGTCGGGATCGTGGACGAGCGCGACGTCGAGCCGATCGAGACCGAGTCGTTGCAGACTCTCCTCGATCGAGCGCAGTACA
>JANYLF010000186.1 GCA_025357995.1 Acidimicrobiia bacterium
GTGGAGCGGGTGACCGGGATCGAACCGGCATGGCCAGCTTGGAAGGCTGGGGCTCTACCATTGAGCTACACCCGCGAGGCCAGCGAGGGTAGCAGCGCGGCCTCAAGCTCAGTCGTTTGATCGCGTACCTCGAGCGCACGCGCAGGCGGGGAAGATGGAAATCGCCGAGGCGTCGAGCGCGCTTCGGAGAGACTCGATGGATGCCTCTCGAACTCCGTGCCGCGACGACCGCCGACAGTCCGCGACTCCAGGAGATCGAGATCGAGGCCGGGGAGCAGTTTCGCACCGTGGGAATGTCGGACATCGCCGAACACGAGCCCTTCAGCATCGAAGAGCTGAACGCGTACGCCGAGGCCGGTCGGAGTTTCGCGGCCGTCGACGGCGAGCGCATCGTCGGCTACGTCGTGATCGATCGCGTCGGCGATGCGGCGCACGTGGAACAGGTGAGCGTGGTTCCCGACGAGCAAGGGCAGGGGATCGGGCGCCGGCTGATCGACCGAGCGGGAGAGTGGGCCGCCGAACAAGACCTTGGCGCGCTCACGCTCACCACGTTCCGCGAAGTTCCGTGGAACG
This sequence comes from Acidimicrobiia bacterium, assembly GCA_025357995.1. Lineage (GTDB taxonomy): Bacteria > Actinomycetota > Acidimicrobiia > IMCC26256 > JAENVU01 > JAENVU01. The sequence continues at coordinate 574 of JANYLF010000186.1, forward strand.
GCCCGCTCTACGCACACCTCGGGTTCCGCACGCTCGGCGAGGACGAGCTGTCGGCCGAGTTGCGCGCGGTGCGCGATCACGAAAGCGCGCTCGGGCTCGACCCCGCGCAACGAGTGTGCATGCAACTCGACCTCTGAGTGGGCCGCTCAGCGCGCGAATGCTCAGCCGGAGAGCGCGCGAGCGAGCTCGACGGGCGCACCGTCCACGATCCAGCGTTCGCGAACCCATGCCGCCGCCGCGGAGTGTCGCTCACCGATACGCGCCTACCGGCATAACGTCCGGCGATGCAGTTCACCAGGGACTCGCACGCCGCGGTGGCGGACGACTCGATCACTGTCACGTTCCGGTTGTGGAAGCGTCTGCACGCGAAGGTGGGCGGGCGCTACACCGTCGGTGGCGTCGTGATCGAGGTCGACACGATCGAGATGATGCCGTTCCATGCAATCACCAACGCCGACGTGCGCCGCGCCGGTGCGAGGGATCGTGATGCACTCCGCGCGCGTGCCGCGCACGCCGGTCCGATCGGCGATGACACGCTGCTCTACCGCATCCAGTTCCACGTGGTGGGCGCGAAGGTCGAGCGCGAAGATGCGCCGGTCGACGACGAGCATGTCGCGCAGGTGGCCGCCAAGCTCGATCGGATGGACGCGCGAGCGAAGATCGGCCCTTGGACGCGGCGCGTCTTGCAACTCATCGAAGACCGGCCTGGAACCGTCTCGACCGAGTTGGCCGCGATCGTCGGGCGGCCGCGCCAGGAGTTCAAGACCGACGTGCGCAAGCTCAAAGCCCTCGGCCTGACTGAGAGCCTCGAGATCGGCTACATCCTCACCCCGCTGGGCAAGCGAGTCGCGAACACCTGACCTATTGCGACGCGGGCCAGGGAACGAGCTTGTGCCACGCGGCTCCTCCGGTCGCGCGCACCGCGCCGTCCAACGACGCGCGCGCCGTCTGCCCGCTCGTCGGGGATCGCGACTTCGGGTTCAAGACTCTGGACGACGTCGAATGGCGAGTCAGGTCGTCGTCACGCATGACGGGGTCTCACGCGCGATGGCGAACGTGGACGCGTTCGGGGCCGGAGTCGGGCACGTTGGCGTCGCGCACGCACGCGAACCCGGCCTTTTCGAACGCGCGGCACGACCGGGAGTTGTCCGGATGAGGGGCCCCGACGGCGCGCGTGATCGACGGATCGGCGAACACAACATCGGTGACGAATGCTTCGAGTACGGCGGACCCGATGCCGCGGTCGACGGCATCGACCTCACCGATGAACAGGTCGATCCCCGCGCCGCCCGGAGCGGATTCGCCGATCGCGGCCGTGTACTCGGTCTCGCCGGCGAGTGGGTACCACTGGATCAATCCGATCGCGCGCCCGTCGACGGTGATGACGTACCGACGCGTGCCCGCGGCATCGGGATCCAACCCGGGCGCGTACTTCTCGTACACCTGTTGTTCGGTCGCGGCATCGGAGCCGGACCCGCCCAGAGACCCGGGACCCGACGACACGCCCCACCACTCGTAGACGTGCGGCGTGTTCAGCCAACGTGTCAGCGTGGGGAGATGCGCGCGGTCGAGATCAACGAACGCGATTTGGCCGGTCACTCAATCCAGGCCGAGTTGGCGCAGCATTGCGGGAACGTCGATGTAGTGCGTGTCGCGTACCACCAGCCCGTGGTCGTTGAACTCGCTGAACGTGGCCCCACAGATCTCGACTGCGCGACCCGTCGGTTCGAGGCCCATGTACTCGCCGGTGTGTGTGGCGCGCATGATCCATTGGTCCGAGTTGGTGTTGCCGTCGATCAACATCATTCGACGTTCGAGTGAGAAGTCCGGGAATCCCGCGAGGCGGTTGGCCGCCACCGCACGGATCGCCTCGCGCCCACATGTGGTGATTCCGGAGGTGATGTCGATGATCTCGGCATCGGGTGCGAAGATCGCGGCCACCCCGTCGGCGTCATGGCTGTTCCATGCTGCGTAGCTGGCGATGTTCGCTCGCTGAATCCGTTCGCGCATGTCCATGTGCCACATTCTGGCTCGCCGCGCGGTGCGTGGTCGGGAAGGCGGGATTTGAACCCGCGACCCCCTGCTCCCAAAGCAGGTGCGCTGCCAAGCTGCGCCACTTCCCGAAGCAACGCAGGCTACGTCGTCGGGTGCTCTGAGCCTGGTCGGATTCCGGGGTGAATCGCCGATCGCTCACTTGTGTCCGAGCCGGTAGACGCGAACTCGACCGATTCGATGCCAGACCGGGAGTTGGTATCCCGTGGTGTCGTTGATCGGGTCAGTCCTCTCGCAGGGGGAGGCGGCGCAGCGCCTGGGCGACGGTGCGCATGAGCAGCGTTCCGGCGAACGTGAGGCCCCCGAAGCCGAGGACCCACAGCGTTTCGCGTACGGCCTGTTCGTGGGTACTGCCCGCCGCGACGAGGAGCAACGCCGACGCCGCCGCTCCGCTCCCGGCGACGAATGCCACGAGCGCGCGGTCGACCCATTGGTCCACGACGTCGCGGTCGTTTCCCGCGTAGTGCTCGGTACGCACCGTGAGCCGTCCGGCGCGGAGTTGGCCGGCGATTGCCTCGGTGTGTTCGGGCAACGTGCGCAGTGACGGCAACGCGCGGATGAGCTCGCGTTGCAGCACGGCCTCCGGTGAGCCGAAGGTCGAGGCGGCGTCGGCGCGCGCGAGTTCCTGACCCGCCGCGGCGAAATCGAAGCCGGGACAGATCACGCCGAGCGTTCCTTCGAGGGTGATCAGCGACCGCGAGAGCAGTGACAACGAACTCGGGATCTGCAGGCCGTGTCGGTCCATGGTCGCGAGGACCTGGCGGATCAACGTCGGGTCGAATCCGGATCCCATCTCGGCCAACACCGCGCCGAGATCGGATTCGAGTGACCGCAAATCGGTGGTCGCGCCGTCACCCGCGAGGTGGCGCACGCCGCGCGCCACGAGTGAGGCGTCTTGGAGGCCGAGGCCGACCGCGATGCCCTGGAGTCCTTCGAGCACGCTCGGAACGAGCCGACCAACGCTTCCGAAATCGAGCAGCCACAGGTGGCCGTCGGGGTCGATGAACACGTTTCCCGGATGCGGATCGGCGTGATAAAGGCCGTCGTGAAGCACCTGATGGAGGAACGATTTCAGCAGCCGACGCGCGAGCTCGTCGCGTGCCACGCCGCATCGTTCGATGGCGTCGGCGTCGTCCACGCTCGTGCCCCGGATCTCGGCCATCACGAGGACGGTTCGCGTGCACAGCGTCGGATAGACGACGGGTACCAGCACGTCGTCGCCCGTCAACGTCTCGGCGAACCGTCGACCGGCCGCGGCCTCTTGGGTGTAGTCGAGCTCGGCTTCGATGCCAGCGATCAACTCGTTCGCGAGGCTGACGGCTCCGACGCGCCTCGCCGCGTCGACGCGGCGCTCGAGTTGGCGCGCGACGAGTCGCATGACCGACGCATCGCGGCGGACGAGATCGGACACGCCGGGTCGTTGCACCTTGACCACGACGGATTCACCGGTCACGAGCGTGGCGCGATGCGTCTGGCCGATCGACGCGGCCGCGAGTGGCTCCCAGCTGAACGATGCGAACGCGGTGTCGACGGGTTCACCGAGGCCGTCTTCCAACGCGGCGCGCACATCCTCGGCCGGGATCGGTCGGACGTCGGCGCGGAGGTGGGCGAGTTCGGTCGTGATCGGCTCGGGGAGCAGGTCGGTGCGCGTCGACGCGATCTGACCGAACTTCACCATCATCCCGCCGGCGTCTTCGAGCATGAGTCGAAGACGGTGCGCGAAGTCGGCGGAACCCAAAGCGTGTTCCGAGCGGTAGCGGACGTGGACGAGGTTGTGCTTGCGCGCGTCGCGTCCGATTTCACGCAGGCGTCCCCACGGCGCGAGCGCGGTCCGTGCCGAACGCATGGGATGTAGCGCGACCCGTCGGAGCGTTCGCCGCGGAGCAGCACGCGTCGATCGGGTCACGAGATCGAGCACGATCGCGATCGGCATCGCGACGACGACACCGAAGAACACGGTGGCGGGAACACCTTCGGCCACGCCCGGGTCCTGGTTGAGCACCAGAGCCGTGACGAGTAACCCGCCGATCCAACCGAGGATGGCGACGACGGTCGCGCGCCAATGTCCGAGATGGATTCCGAGCACTCGCGCGCTCAGCCAACCGACGACCGCGATCCACGGGACGATGAGAAAGACGAACTCGAGGATGTCGACGGAAATGTTGACGGTCATTGGTCCGCGTCTCGTTCGATCCCGGGGGTCGCGCACGATACCGGGGGATCGGGTGGTGCGGATGGTCTTCGCGGGTGACGCACGGCGGCGTCACCATCCAGGGATTGCAGGAGGGCACGGGTAAGGTGACCGACCCTTATGGACACGTCGATCGAGCCCCTCGAGGGCAACAAAGTCAAGCTGCACATCGCGATCTCCGCCCAGGAGTTCGAGTCCGCGATCAACGCGGCGTTCCGCAAGCTCGCGCAGGAGGTGCGGATCCCCGGATTCCGCCCGGGCAAGGCGCCGCGCCGGATCCTCGAGGCCCGCTTCGGCGCCGACGTCGCCCGCGAACAGGCACTCAAAGACGGGCTCCCCGAGTTCTACGCCGACGCGGTGATTGCAGAGTCGATCGACGTGATCGCGCCGCCGGAGATCGAGATCACCGCGGGCGAAGAGTCGGGCGACGTCGCGTTCGATGCGGTGGTCGAGACGCGCCCGCAAGTTCGCCTCGCCGGCTACGACGAGTTGCGAGTCACGCTGGATTACACGCCCGTTGCCGACGCCGACGTGGACCGTCAGGTCGACGCGTTGCGCGAGCGCTTCGCGGACCTCGAAGACTCCGATGATCCGCTCGTCGACGGTAGCTACGCCTCCCTCGACCTGAGCGCGACCGTCGACGACGAGCCGGTCGACGCGCTGAGCGCGACCGACCTCCTCTACGAAGTGGGCTCCGACGGCCTCGTGCCGGCCCTCGACGCGGAGCTGCGCGGTACCGGTCCCGGCGCGGTGCTCGAGTTCACCGACACGCTGCCCGATCGCTTCGGCGACCAAGCCGGTACGGAAGTCACGTTCCGGGCCATCGTGAAAGAGGTCAAGCGCAAGGTGCTGCCGGACCTCACCGACGAGTGGGTCACCGAGAACACCGATTCCGAATCCGTCGACGCGCTGCGCGACGAGTCACGGCGCCGGATGGAGCTCATGGGCAAGCTCCAGGCACAGATGGGTATGCGCGACAAGGCGCTGGAGGAGCTGGCGAGCCTCGTTCCCGTCGAGGCACCCGAGCCGCTCGTGGGCCAAGAGATGGAGCAACGCCTCCACGACCTCATGCACCGAGTCCAGCAACAGGGAATGTCGATCCCGCAATGGCTCGCGGTCACGGGCCAGGATCAGACCGCGTTTCTCGACGAAATCCGCAGCGGTGCGACCAAGGCCGTCCTCGCCGACCTCGCCTTGCGCGCCGTGGTGACCCAAGAGGCGATTGAACCGTCCGACGAGGATGTCGACCAGGAAATCGAGCGTCTCGCCGAGCGCACTGGTGAGAAGGTGCAAAAGGTGCGGCGGGATCTCGACCGGCGGGGCCTCCTGGAGGCGGTACGATCTGACCTCGCCCGCGGCAAGGCGTTGCAGTTCGTCGTCGACGCCGCGGTCGCGGTGGATTCCGAAGGGAACGAGCTCGATATCGAGCTTCCCACTCCGGAGGCATCTGCCGAACCCAACGGCGATGCTGCATCCACCGCACCAACCGAAGATTCACCATCCGAACCCCCACTCGAACGTGACGACACGGTGACCACAGAGGAGTCAGAAGCGTGATGCAGCCGGCCTACAACTCGTTCTACGTCCCCGAGGTCTGGGAGAAGACGCCCTACGGCGGCGAGCGGACCACGAGCCTCCTTGGCAAGCTGCTCAAGGAACGGATCATCTTGCTCGGGACCGGGGTCGACGAGCACGTCGCCAACATCGTGATGGCCCAGCTCCTCCACTTGGAGAGCGAAGACCCGGACAAGGACATCTCGCTGTACATCAATTCGCCGGGTGGTGAGATCACCGGTCTCTTCGCGATCTACGACACCATGCAGTTCGTGAAGCCGGACATCTCCACCATCTGCATGGGCCAAGCCGCGTCGGCCGCCGCCGTGATCCTCGCGGCGGGCGCCCACGGCATGCGGTTCATCCTCCCGCACGCCCGGGTGCTGATCCACCAGCCCCACGGTGGCGCGCAGGGCCAGGCCGTCGACATCCAGATCCAGGCCAAAGAGATCACCCGCATGCGCGAGACCCTCGACGAGATCCTGGCGCACCACTCGGGCCAGACCGTCGAGAAGGTCGCGGGCGACACCGACCGCGACTTCATCATGGGCGCCAACGAGGCCAAGGAATACGGCATCGTCGACGAGGTGATCACGAACCGTGAACTCGCCGCCGTCGGTGTGCCCGCCGGTGTGAGCTGACCGCACCACCTATCGAGTACCGGAACAACTCCGGGGGGAGACGACGTGGCGAAGTTCGGTGATGGAGGAGACCTCCTCAAGTGCTCGTTCTGCGGAAAGAGCCAGAAGCAGGTCAAGAAGCTCATCGCGGGTCCCGGCGTATATATCTGCGACGAGTGCATCGATCTCTGCAACGAGATCATCGAGGAAGAGCTCTCGCAGTCGACCGAGGTCAAGTTCGACGAACTGCCCAAGCCACGTGAGATCTACGAATACCTGAACGACTACGTGATCGGTCAGGAGCAGGCGAAGAAGATCCTCTCCGTTGCGGTCTACAACCACTACAAGCGGGTCCAGGCCAGCGCGTTCGGCGACCCGGATGTGGAACTCCAGAAGTCGAACATCCTGCTCATCGGTCCCACCGGCTGCGGCAAGACGTTGTTGGCCCAAACGCTCGCGCGCCTCTTGAAGGTGCCGTTCGCGATCGCCGACGCAACCGCGCTCACCGAGGCCGGCTACGTGGGCGAAGACGTCGAAAACATCCTGCTGAAGTTGATCCAAGCCGCCGACTACGACGTCAAGAAGGCTGAGACCGGGATCATCTACATCGACGAGATCGACAAGATCGCCCGCAAGGCCGAGAACCCGTCGATCACCCGCGATGTGTCCGGCGAGGGCGTGCAGCAAGCGCTGCTGAAAATCCTCG
>JANYLF010000208.1 GCA_025357995.1 Acidimicrobiia bacterium
ACCACCAACTTGCGTCAGTAATCCACCCCCAGGTGGATTACTGACGCAAGTTGGTGGTTAGCGGCGGTCGAAGGTGATGCCGGCCGCGTCGCGATCCCAGGTCGTGGTGGTCACACCGTCGTCGCGGAGCTCGTACTTCAAGACACGGCCGACCGGGTTGCGCGGTAGGTCGGTGCGGAACTCGACATAACGGGGAATCGCGAAGTACGGCACGCGCTCCGCCGTCCACCGACACAGTTCCTCTTCGGTCAGCACCGCGCCCACCACGAGCACCGCTGTGACCTTCACGTCGTCTTCGCCTTGGTCGCTCGGGACCGCGTGCACCGCGACATCGGCGATCGCATCGTGCGCGATGACGGTGCGCTCCATCTCGAAGCTGGAAATGTTCTCCCCCCGTCGGCGCAAGTAGTCCTTCTTGCGGTCGACGAAATAGAGGAAACCTTCATCGTCGAGCCGGCCGAGGTCGCCGGTGTGAAACCAGAGGTTGCGCAGCACCTCGACGGTCGCCTCCGGACGGTTCCAGTACCCCGCGAACATCAGGTTCGGGCCTGTCGGACGGCACACGATCTCGCCGATTTCGCCGACCGCGACCGGTCGGTCGTTGTCGTCGAGGATCTGTACCTCGAATTCGTGCGCGTTCGGCTTACCCGCCGCGCCAGGCCGGTTGATCTCGCCCGCGGGCAACATCGAGATGAGCGATGCCTCGGTCAATCCGTACCCACCGCTGAACGTGGCACACCCGAAGCGCTCCCGCCAGATGCGATCGGTATCGGGCGGCATCGGCGCGGCTGCACAGAGCCGGAGCCCATGACCGGCTTGGTCCGCGTGATCTTCCGCGTTCGCGATCAGAATCGCGAGCGAGCCCAGCATGGAGAGCATGGTCGCGCCGGTCCGAGCCACTTCCGGCCAGAACCGACTCACCGAGAACTTGCGCGCGATCGATGCGCGGCCGCCGGTCAGCAACGTCCCCACCACACATACCGAGATCGCGTTGAAGTGGAAGAGCGGAAGGGGCGTGAGCACGACATCGTCGGCGGTGCGACCCCACGCACGAGCGATCTGCTCGGCCAACGCCACCACGTATTGATGCGGGAGCATGCACCCCTTCGAGGGCCCCGTGGTGCCCGCGGTGTAGATGAAGCACGCAAGGTCGGCTGGACCCACATCGACGGCAGGGAGAGACACAGTTGCGCCCCCGGCCAGCGCGTCGGCCCACGACATCGACGCGATCTCGAGGTCGGTGCCGACGGTATCGCCGACCACGATCACGAACTCCACATCGGGGAGTTGCGCGCCGGCCACCTCGGCCACTCTCGTCGCGAAGTCCTCCTGCACCACCAAGACCCGCGCACCGGAATCGACGAGCACGTGGCGCAGGAACTCTCCTTTGTAGGCGGTGTTGATCGGCACCTGAATCGCGCCGAGCATCGCCGTGGCGAAGAAGCTCATCACCTGCTCTGGCCGGTTCTCGAGCAGTGTCGCGACGCGATCGCCTCGCCCGATTCCCCGATCCGCGAGCGCGCCGGCCAGACCGCGGGCCCCGTCGGAGATTTCGCGGGCGGTGAAGGCGTCTCCTTCGAAATCGAGGTACGGACCGTCGGGATCTCGCTGCAGGCGGTATTCGAGCACTGCGAGTACTGTCGTCGGTGCGGACGAAGCCGTCATCCGGGCGAGCGTAGCGGCGGTCTCTCCCATGCCGTTGCCGAGGAAAGTCGGTTTCGCCCCTGGTGCAGCGCGCTCGCGACCGGCCAAGATGACGGAACCCCAACGACGCACCCGCGTCGACGGGGACACCCTCACCATGACCATCGACTTTCCTACTCCGCAGCCCGAACTGGTGAACTCCGGAGCGCGCGCGCTCCATGCGGCCGATCCCTTTGCGCTCGTGTTTGAGCGCTCACCGGTGGGTGTGGCCATCGGGCGCCCCGGCGGGGAGATCGTGTACGCCAACGAGACGATGTGCCGGCTCCTCGGAACGTCACGCGAGAACGTGACCGTCGCATCGTTCATCGGTGCCGCGCATCCGGAACACAAGTCAGGCGTACGTGGGCGCCTCCGTTCGCTCGAGGCCGGAGACTTCCAATCCTTCGTACGGGAGACACGGTTCCAACACGCCGACGGCACCGTCATCCACGCGCGGTTCCACGTAGGCGCCACGCGCAACGCCGACGGTTCGATCGCCTACCTCGTCGCGCACGCCGAGGACATCACCGAGAACCGCCGGAATGAGGTCGCGCTCGCGATCAGTGAGGATCGGTTCCGCGCGGCCAGCGAGGCCAGCCTCGACTCGCTCGTGATGATGGATGCGATACGCGACGACTCGGGAAAGATCGTCGATTTCGTCATCACGGTCGCCAACGAGAACTCGGCACGGCTCTTCGGCGTGCCGGTCGAACGCCTCGTCGGCCAGCGCGTCACGCAGTATTTCCCGAAGGGCTACGAGGAGCAGTTGCTGCGCAAATACGCGACCGTCGCCGACACCGGCGAGCCCGTGCTCGCCGAATACGCGGTCGACCATCCCCGCGTGCGCGCCACGTGGGTACGCGAGCAGATCGTCAAAGTCGACGACGGCGTCGCGCTGACATCGAGTGACATCACCGATCGGAAGCAGGCGGAACTCGCGGTACGCGACCGCGAAGAACGATTCCGCTCGCTCCTGTTGCACGCCGTCGACGTGGTGTGCATCATCGACGCCGGCGGATTCATCCGCTACGCCAGTCCCGCGGTCGAGCAGGTGCTCGGCTACGCCGCCGCCGACTTCTGCGGCATCCATCCGTTCGACCTCCTCCACCCCGACGACCTGGGCACGTGGCTCGAGCACTGGCAATCCATTGCCGGGAGGATCGACGCACGCTTCACCTTCGAGGTCCGGGCGATGCATCGCGACGGGGCGTACCGCTGGATGGAACTCAGCCTGCGCGATCTCCGCCACGACCCCACGATCCAGGGCTTCGTGGTGCACTTCTACGACGTAAGCGACCGGCGCGCGGCACAGGAAGCCCTCCTGCACCAGACGTTGCACGACGGTCTCACCAACCTTCCGAATCGAGCGCTGTTGCTCGACCGGCTCGGCCATGCGTTCGACCGCGCGTTGCGTCGGGATCGCTTTGTCGCGGTGTTGTTCCTCGACGTGGATCACTTCAAGGCCATCAACGATTCTCTCGGTCATGCTACGGGCGACGCGCTCCTACGCGAGGTTGCGGAGCGGCTGCGGACCACGGTTCGTCCGGAAGACACCGTGGCCCGGCTCGGCGGCGACGAGTTCGTCATCTGCTGTGAAGAGATCGAAGACGTGGCTGCCGCGCTCGCGATGGCCGAGCGCGTGCAGGAAGCCTTCGTCGAACCGTTTCATCCCGACGGTCACGAGGTTACGGTCGGCACCAGCATCGGCGTGGCGGTCGCGGGGCCCACCGCAGAGAGTCCCGAAGCCGTCCTTCGAGACGCCGACGCCGCCATGTACGTGGCCAAGGCGCGCGGCCGTGACCGCACGGTGCTGTACGACGACGCGCTTCGCCAGCGCGTGCTCGAACACCTCGACACCGAAGCCGGACTGCGCGAGGCGTTGGAGCGCGGCGAACTCGTCGTGCATTGGCAACCGGAGTTCGAACTCGCGACCGGAAGGATCGTTGCGGTCGAAGCCCTCGTCCGCTGGCAGCACGAGGCGCGCGGTTTGCTGCTCCCCGCTGAATTCCTGGGCGCCGCGATGCTGGCGGGCCTCGATGCCCCCCTCGGTGGGTTTGTGTTGGAATCCGCGTGTCGCCAACTGCACGACTGGGATGCTGCCGGGATCGGGCCGCCGATGATCTGGCTCAACCTGAGCGCGAGTCAACTCACGTGGTCAGGCACGGTGGAACGGGTTCGGTCAGTCCTTGCCCAGTATGAGCTCGACGCGAGTCGCATCGGATTCGACATCGCCGAGCAGGCAATCGCGGATATCGACCGCGCGCGCCGCGCCAGCGCAGAGCTCGCGGGTTTGCGTGAGCTCGGCTGCGCGATCGCGATCGACGACTTCGGTACCGGTCACGCATCACCCCTCGCAGTTCGTCGCTACGGCATCACCCACGTGAAGCTCGACCGGTCGCTCGTGCAGACCGCGGCCGATGGCGATCCGATGCTCCCTGCACTCATGAGCCTGGCCACGATGTTGGGCGTGCGCGTCATCGCCGAGGGCGTCGAGACCGCCGACCAGCTCGATCGGATACGTCGTGCCGGATGTGAGACCGCCACCGGCAACTTCCTCGCCGCGGCGTCGACCGCCGAGGCCATCACCGCGCGATTGACGGACCCCGCGCCTGCGTGAGTCCCAACGCACGCATGAGCTCGTTGCGGAGCTCGCGCGGGTCGATGACGTCGTCGTAGCTCAACCGATCTGCCGCGGCGTACACACCGCCGAGTTCGGCGTGCTCCATGAGCGCCCGCACGTCGGGTTCGATCCCTGCCGCGTCGGCGCCGCTCTCCGCGGGCATCGCGCCGAGGCGCGCCCCCGGAAACGCAAGGGTGGTCGTCTGCGCGTCGAACGGGTTCATGGCCATGAGCGACGAACCGAATCCGTAGGCCTTTCGCAGCGTGACGTGGAGCTTCGGCCCGCGCACGCCGGCCTGCGCCGCGTACATCCGCGCGGCCTCGCGCAAGATCCCGGATTGCTCGGCCTGGGTCCCGGCGAGCACCCCGGGATTGTCGGCGAGGAACACCACCGGTAGATCGAAGGCACCCACCACCCGGAGAAACCGAGTCGCCTTCTCCGCCGCGTCGCGGTCGATGGCCCCCGCCGTGACCGCCGGGGTGTTGGCCACGATCGCCACCGCCGTGCCACCCAGGCGCGCCAACGCGGTGACCATCGATCGACCGAAGCCGGGTTGCACCTCGAGCACTTCGGAGTGGTCGACCGTCAACTCGATCACGCGATGCACGTCGTACGGTCGTCGCGGGTCGGCCGGGATCACATCGAGGAGCGCATCGAGGGCGCGGGAACCGTCTGTCGCCTCACCCACGGGCGGCGCCAGGCCCGCGTTCGACGGAAAAAAGGACAGGTATTGGCGCACGAGGTCGAGCGCGGCGCGATCGTCGACCACCGCGTTGTGCGCCACACCCGAGATCACGGTGTGTACCGCGCTGCCTCCGAGTTCCTCCTTGCTCACCGTTTCGCCGGTAGCCGCGGCAACCAGCGGCGGGCCGGCGGTGAACAGTGCGGACCCATCGACCATGATGGTGAAGTCCATGAGTGGCGCAGTGAGCGCGCCGTGGCCGGCGCTCGCGCCCATCACGACCGCAACCGTTGGCACCGTTCCCTGCAGCCGTACGAGGGCCTGGAGATCGTTGGGCGCGTGCGGATACTGCTCGAACGCGTTCTGGGCGCGCTCGCCTGCGCCTTCGAGCAGCATCACCAAGGGTACGCGTTCCTGAAGCGCGAGGTGGGCAAGGCGGTGGCGTTTCGCGTGCGTGGCAATCCCAATCGACCCGCCCATCACCGTGAAATCCTCGGCGCCCACCAATACCGGACGACCGTCGACGGTTCCGTGACCCGCGACGAAACCGTCAGCCGGCGCGATCGGCGTCATTCCCCGCCCGACACCGCCCGCGTGCAGACCGAGCTCACGAAACGACCCATCGTCGAGCAGGTACGCGACACGAGCACGCGCGTCGAGACGCCCGCCTTCGTGCTGACGCGCGAGCCGCTCCGGCCCACCCATCGCCTGCGCCGCGCCCCGTCGGACCGCAAGATCCTCCAGCAGCGGATCCCAGTCGTTCATGGGTTGGTCGCGGTGGGCATCGTCGCGGCGACGGCGTCGGCGTGGTGATCCGCCCCACCGAATTGCGTTTCCAACACCCACGCGCGCTTGAGGTACAGGTGTACATCGACCTCCCAGGTGAAGCCCATGCCGCCGTACACCTGCGTTGCGCTGCGGCCGTTCAACACCGCGGCTTCACCGGCGAGCAACTTCGCGCCAGCGAGCGCGCGGGCACGGCCCCCCACCTCCGCATCGTCCAAGACGCAGGCGGCCGCATGGGTCGCGACGCGCGCCAGCTCCGCGCGCACGGCCATGTCGGCACAGATGTGTTTCACCGCCTGAAACGAGCCGATCGGCCGGTCGAACTGTTCACGTTCCAGCGCGTACGCGACGGCCATCTCGGTGAGACGGTCCGCCATGCCCACGCAGTACGCCGCGGTGAGCAATGCGCCTCGGGCGCGGAGATCCTCGACGGACTCATCGAGCCGGGCGCCGCCCGTGTCTTGGGGTCCGCTACGCCACACCGGCGTCAACGGGTCGAGCGGCCACTCCTCCGCTTCGCCGGCCGCGATCTCATCGGCCGCCACGACAGCTGCGAAGTCATCGCCGACGATGATCACGTCGTCGACCAGTCGGAGAAATTCGACGAGTGCAGAGCCCGCCAACGTGGCATCGAGACCAGTCGTGATGCGTTCGCGCCCGAAGCACCAGACCAACGGGCCGGGAACGAGGCCACGGCCCAGCTCTTCGTACACGACCGCGGCGTCGGTCCAACTGAACCCGTCGGCGCGCAGTGAGAACACCCCGGCCTCAGCCAGCTCGGCATGGGCCGTGGAGTCGAACCCGCGACGCACCCGGTCCATCGGGAATCGACCCTCGACGAGGGAACGGATGCCGTCCCGCAGCGCGACCTGGTCGTCACTGAGATCAAAGTTCATCTTGTGTCCTTATGCGCCTGCGGCGCGGGCCGGACGGGCCCCGCTCGGCGAGCGCGGGATCGGTTCGTCTCCGTGCACGCCTCGCTCATCGGGGCTCCCTCGGCAATCCGAGGACGCGCTCACCGAGGATGTTGCGTTGGATCTGCGACGTGCCCGCCGCGATCGTGAAGGCGAGCGACCGCAGCCGTTCCCCCACAAAGGGACCCTCACCATCGACGGTCAGGACGTTCCGTTCCAAGACGCGTAGCGCGAGCTCCCCCAGCTTCTGACACGCTTCGCTGTACGCGAGTTTGATCATGAACGGGCCTCGCCCCGAGACGCCTCGCGCCGATTGCGTCACGTTGCGCTTGATCAGCATCCACACCGCATCGAGTTCCGCG
>JANYLF010000283.1 GCA_025357995.1 Acidimicrobiia bacterium
GGTGCTCTGCGCGGTTTGGAACCGCATGCAGGACCTCGGCGACGGGAACGTGTATCAGGCCATCAACTGGTCACGACTCGACTACGCGGGCGACAACCAGTGGTCGTACGAGGAAGACATCTACAACGTCGACGAGTTCGCAGTCATGGTGAAGGCCTACTTGGATGCACGCAAGACACATCCACCCACAGCCCGGTAACGTCCGCTCCACTCGAGCTCAGGAGGCATTCGCATGCGCGCCGCAATCTTCACCGGATCTCCGGAACTGTCCGTCGAGGACGTCACCCCGATTGCGCCGGGCCCGGCCGACGTTGTCGTACGCATCGGCGCGAGTGGTGTCTGTCACTCGGACGTGTCGGCCAGCAACGGCCTCTTACCGCTTCCGCCTCCCTGCATCCTCGGTCATGAGGGCGCGGGCGTCATCGAGTGGGTCGGCGCCGAGGTCTCTCGGGTGAAGGTCGGCGACCACGTGATCGCGTCGTTCGTCCCCGCGTGCGGCAACTGCTTCTTCTGTCTCCACGGTCAGACGAACCTGTGCGCGATGAGCGGCGAGGTGATGGCCGCGCCGCGGGCCACCCGCGCCGACGGCACCACACCCAACGGTTTCACCGGACTCGGTACCTTCGCCGATCAGATGACGTGTCACCAGGCGAGCGTCGTGAAGATCGAGACCGAGCTGCCCGACAGCCAACTCGCACTCATCGGCTGTGGCGTGACCACCGGCGTCGGCGCCGCGCTCAATACCGCGCAGATCGTGCCGGGTTCGACCGTCGCGGTCATCGGTTGCGGCGGTGTCGGCCAGGCGGTGCTGCAAGGCGCACGCATCGCGGGTGCGAGCCGCATCTTCGCGATCGACCCCGTGGAGATGAAGCGCAAGACCGCCGAGGCGTTTGGCGCGACCGATCTCATCGACCCGGGCGAGGGTGACGCGACGGCGCAGGTGATGGCACTCACCGGTGGCATCGGCGTCGACTACGCGTTCGAGGTGATCGGTCTGCCCGAGACGATCACGCAGGCGTACACGATGGCGCGCCGTGGTGGTACTGCCGTCGTCGTCGGCATGCCGAAGTGGGACTCGCAGGTCACGCTGCCCGGCTTCCAACTCTTCTACGACGAGAAGAAGCTCCTCGGCTGCGTGTACGGATCGGCGCAGGTCCGTTCCGACTTCCAACGGTTCGTTTCACTCGTGGAGACGGGTCGCCTCGACCTCGGCTCGATGGTGTCGGCCGAGATTGGCCTCGACGACGTGAACGACGCGTTCCGCGCCATGCAAGCCGGCGAAGTCATCCGCTCCGTGATCACGCACACGTAGACGGTGCACGTCTAACTCAGGACATCCTTGCGGCGGAACCACCAGAACCCGATTCCCACGAAGACGAGCACGTAGGGGATCTGCACGAGCACGTTCCGCCACATGTCGTCGGTGAAGCCACTGCCACGGAACAGGTCCGACCACGTCCCCGAGTAATACGCCGGGAACCCGTACCGGATTGCGCCGAGCGAGTCGATCGCGCCGAGGATCGATGTCACGATGTACAAGCCGACGGCGCCCATGATCGCGCCGGCCGAGTTGTCCATCATGGTCGAGAGCATGAACCCGAAGGCGGCGACGCCGGCGATTCCCCAGGTGGCGACGAGCACCGCAAGACCGAGATTGCCCAGCACGGTTCCGACTGACTGCGACAAGCCGAGCTGCGGGATCGACAGTGCCTTGAAGCCAAAGGTCAACCCACCGACGACGAGTCCCGACACCGCTATGAGCACCGTGGCGAGCAGTCCGTAGAACGCGGCCACGATCAGCTTGGCGACGAGCAGCCGGCTGCGGGAGATGGGCCGGGTCAGAAGGAATCGGAGGTTGCCCCATCCGGCCTCGCTCGCGACCGCATCACCGGCGAAGAGGCACACGATCACGACGAGGAAGAACTCGCTCATCACACGGAGCACCGCGACCGGCACCAACAGCCCGGACTGGGTGGCCATGTAGAAGAACCCTGCGCCGCGGCCATCGCCCCCGCCGCCGCGGAGGCGCCCGCTGTTGAGATCGGGCGGGTTCGTCTTCAGCGCAATTGTGATGATGATCGGCACGATCACCACGAACCCGAGTGCGACCCAGGTGCGCGGGCGGCGCAGCTGCTTGATCAGTTCGGTACGAATGAGTCGCAACATCAGGCGCCCTTCCCGACGTGGCGTTCGGTTTCTTCGCCGACCAGGCCGAGGAAGGCCTCCTCCAACGCGTGCCGTGACGTCACCGTCTGCACGCCGATCCCCGCGGCGACGAGGGTGTCGACGAGCTCGGGCCGCGTCGCGCCTCTGAGGTCGACCAACAGTCCCGGAGACTCGTCCTTGACTCCCGCCACACCGGGCAGCGCCTCGAGCACCGCGCGCGCCCGTACCGAATCGTCGACTTCGATGTAGGCCGACGAGCCCGACGCAATCAGCTCGGCGACAGTCCCCGTCGCCACCAAGCGACCGCGGTCCATCACGACCGCGTGCGAACACACCTGCTCGATCTCCGAGAGGATGTGGC
>JANYLF010000320.1 GCA_025357995.1 Acidimicrobiia bacterium
CTCGTGGAAGTACGACGCGGTCGGCTATCAGTGTGTGTCGAAGGGGGGACTTGAACCCCCACGCCCCGAAGGGCACCAGCCCCTCAAGCTGGCGCGTCTGCCGATTCCGCCACTTCGACGTGGAGCAGAGATTGTAACGACTCCACGCGTCGCAGAACCGACTCAACTTCCGTGCGTACATCGCCGACCTTCGTGCAGAAGAGAGACCCATCGGTCTAGAAAGTGCACGAAAGTCGGGGGGAGTCAAGCGCGGTCAGATGACCGCGGCTTCTTCGGCGAAGTGGCAGGCGACGGGGTGGCCTTGCCCGCGGTCCATGAGCTCGGGCTCTTCGACCGCGCAGATGTCTTGCGCCTTCCAGCACCGCGTGCGGAACCGACATCCCGTCGGTGGGTTCGCGGGCGAGGGCACGTCGCCTTCGAGCACGATCCGCGTACGCGCCCGCTCCTTGCGCGGGTCCGGCACCGGCACCGCCGACAGCAAGGCTTGCGTATACGGATGCCCGGAATGTTCGTACACATCGTCGGCCTCGCCGATCTCGACGATCTTGCCGAGGTACATCACCGCGACGCGGTCGCAGATGTGGCGGACCACGGACAGGTCGTGCGCGATGAACAGGTACGCGAGACCGAGGCGCTCCTGGAGATCTTCGAGCAGGTTCACCACACCGGCTTGAATCGACACATCGAGCGCGGAGACCGGCTCGTCGAGCACGATGAGATCCGGGTCGAGGGCAAGTGCTCGCGCGATGCCGATCCGTTGACGTTGACCGCCGGAGAACTCGTGGGGGAACCGGTTGACATGCTCGGGGTTGAGGCCGACGGTGGCCATCAACTCCTTCACCTGCTCGGCGCCGCCGGCGCGCCAAGTGCCGTGCACCCGCATCGGTTCCGAGATGATCGCTTGCACGGTCATCCGCGGGTTGAGCGACGCATACGGATCCTGGAACACGATCTGAATCTTGGAACGGAGGTGACGCATCGTCGACGCGTCGGCGGTGCTCACGTTGATGTCCTGGAACTGCACGGTGCCGGAGGTGGGTTCGAGGAGTCGCAGCACGCACCGTCCCGTGGTGGATTTGCCGCATCCCGATTCACCGACGAGACCGAGCGTCTCGCTGCGCCCGATCGAGAACGACACGCCGGACACGGCCTGCACATCGCCGACCACGTTGCGGAAGAGACCGGCACGAATTGGGAAGTTCTTCACGAGGTCTCGAACGATGAGCACGTCGTCCGAGACCTCGGGGGGCGGCTCGATAGGTTCGGGCATCACCTCGGCGGCGGTCATGACTGATCCACCTTGACCGCCGCGGCGACGCGGTCGGCAAAGAAGCACGACGATTGATGCGCGGGCCCGACATCGACGAGTTCCGGCCGCTCCGAATCGCACCGACCCGGCACCTCCGCGTGCGGGCACCGCGGATGGAACGCACACCCGGTCGGAAGGAAGATGAGCGATGGTGGCTGACCCACGATCCGATGCAGACGGCTGTGCTTGTCGGCACGACGGTCGAGCCGCGGCAACGATGCGAGGAGCCCTTCCGTGTACGCGTGGCGCGGTTCGTAGAAGATCTGATCGACCGAACCCACCTCAACCTGGCGACCCGCGTACATCACGACGACGCGATCGGCGACGCCGGCCACGACACCGAGATCGTGGGTGATCAACATGATCGCGGAGTTGGTGCGGTCCTGAATGCGCTCGAGCACTTCGAGCACCTGCGCCTGGATCGTCACGTCGAGTGCGGTCGTCGGCTCGTCGGCGATGAGGAGCTCGGGTTCGTTGGCGATCGACATCGCGATCATCGCTCGTTGGCGCATGCCGCCGGAGTATTCGTGCGGAAACTGATCGACGCGCTCTGTCGGGTTCGGTATACCGACCAGATCGAGCAGCTCGATGCAGCGTTCCCGCATGGCCGGCTTGCCGACGTCGGGATTGTGCACGCGGATCGCCTCGGCGATCTGCTTGCCCACGCTGTAGACGGGATTGAGCGCTGCCAGCGCATCTTGGAAGATCATCGCGATCTGCTTGCCGCGGATCTGTTCGAGCTGCCTCTCGGACGCGTCGATGAGAGATTCACCGCGGAACGTGATCTCGCCGGTGATCTTGGCGGTCTTGGGCAACAAACCGAGGATGGCCATCGAGGTGACGGTCTTGCCCGAGCCGGACTCCCCCACGATGCCGACGGTCTCGTTCGCCATCACATCGAAGCTCGCGGAGTCGACCGCGCGCACGATGCCGTCGTCGGTCGAGAAGCTCACCGAGAGGTTGCGGACGGAGAGCAGTGGACCGATCATCGGCGCGCGGGTCGGCTCGCCGGTAACGGCGACGGTGGGGAGATCGGTAGCGGTCGGATTGTCCACGTCAGTGCTTCTCGCTCTGGGGGTCGAACGCATCGCGCAGGCCGTCGCCGATGAAGTTCACGCACAGCACGGTGAGCAGAATCGCCAGACCCGGCGCGTAGAGCAGGTAAGACTGCCCGGTGCCAGTAAAGCCTTCGGCATCCGACAACATGTTGCCCCACGACGTATCGGGCGGCTGAATGCCGAGACCGAGGAATGACAGCGTCGATTCGGTGATGATGGCGGCGGCGACCGCGAGAGTGGCGTTGACCATGATCGGACCGATGATGTTCGGTATCACGTGGCGCACGATGATCCGGGTTCTCGACGCGCCCGACGCGCGGGCGGCCTCGATGAACTCCTTCTCCTTCAACGACAACACCTGGCCCCGCACCACTCGGGCCACGTACATCCAGAAGAGGGTCGCGAGGACCAGGATCACCACCGTGTCCGTACGGCCGAAATGCTTGAGCGCGATTGCGAGGATCGCCAACGCGGGCACGACGAGAAAGAGATCGGTGAACCGCATGAGCGCCTGCTCGACCGACCTGCCGAAGTAGCCGGCGATCGCCCCGACTGCAGTGCCGAACACGGTGGCGATGAGTGCGACCGCGAAGCCGATCTTGAGCGAGATCTGGCCGGCGTACAGCAGACGAGTCAGCTGGTCGCGCCCGAGGGTGTCCGTGCCGAACCAGTGCGTGGCGTTCGGCTTGACCGCGCCGAGGAGCAGATCCTGATCGGTGTTCGAAAACGGCGCGATCAGCGGAGCTGCGAAACACGCGATCGTGAACAGAATCAAGATGACCACCGACACGACGGCGACCTTGTGCTTGAAGAATCGACGGCGGAACAGTTGCCACTGCGTGAGCGCGACCGGCTCCGCATTCCCGGCGAGGGTGGGTTCCTCGATCGCGGTGGCAGTCACGACAGGCGAATCCGCGGATCGAGGACGCCGTACAGGACATCGGCGAGCAGGTTGAAAGCAACGATGAACACGGCGGTCACCACAACCCACGCAGTAAGTACCTGGACGTCACCGGCATTGATCGAATCGATGAAAAGCCTCCCCATCCCGTCGATCGAGAAAATGGACTCGGTGATGATGGCCCCGCCAAAGAGGGCGCCAACATCGAGCGCGACAACGGTCACAAGCGGAATGAGCGCGTTGCGCAGGCCGTGACGGATGACGACGGATCGGCGCGGTACGCCTTTCGCGCGCGCGGTGCGGATGTAGTCGGCCGACATCACATCGAGCATGGACGCGCGTTGGAAGCGGCTCCATTCGGCGATGGTCAGCACAGTCAAGGTGAGGACCGGAAGCACCAGGTGGCGGACGTAGTCGAGGTTGAACATTCCCGATTGGTCGCCGCTGTGCAAGCCCACCGAATAGAAGATCGGATCGTTGAGGTTGAACGTTTCCTTAGGCCAGACGGCCAGCCATTGAATCGCGATGAGCCCGAACCAGAACGCGGGCATGGCGAGGCCGACGAATGACAAACCGGTGAACGTGTAATCGAGTTTGGAATACTGATGCGTCGCCGAATACACACCCAACGCTACGGCGATCAGCGCCGAGATCAGCACTCCCCACCCGATCAACTGCAGCGTGTTCCCGAATGCGCGCGTCATCATCGTGCCGACGGCTTCGTGGGTGCGTTCGCTGTCGCCGAGGTCCCCCTGGACGGCGTCACCGAGCCAGTAGCCGTACTGCTCGAAGATCGAGTCGTGCAGATGCAGACGGACGCGGATCTGTTCGGCGGCGCGGGCGCCCGTGCGTGACACCCGCACCTTCGCGGTCGGATCGAACGTGCTGCGCACGGCCCAGAACGAGAGGAAGGTCGCGATCAGGATGACCGGGATCGAATAGAGGGCCCGTCGACTGATATAGGTCAGCATCTCGTGAACACCATCGTCGTGCGCGTGAACGGCCCGGACGCGAGGTCCAGGCCGTTCACATCGAGCGTCATCGGAACCGTAGGACCGTCGTTACTTCTTGAGGCCCCACTGGTCGATGTTGATGAACATGCTGAAGATCGGATCGTCGTTGACCGGTCCGACGATCTTCTTGCTCCACAGCAGGATGTTGGGCATCGGGTCGAACGGGAGCGACACGACGGCATCCCCCATCAGGACGTCGCCCTTCTTGGACGCAGTGATGCGGGTGGGCTCCACGATGCTGGAGTCGACGGTCTCGAGTTGCTTGTCGAGGCCGGGGACATTGGACCGCGTCCAGTTCTGACCGCTGTTGCCGTTCGCGTCCGACGGGATGTTCGTCGAGCACATGATCGTGCACAGGCCGGGATCGATCGCGGTGAGCGTCTGCGCGTACAGGGCCACTTGGTAGTCGCCGTTCGGCAGGCTGGTACCAAACAGGTCGCCGGCCGACTGGTTGTCCAGCTTCAGCTCGATCCCGGACTTCTTCAACTGCTCCTGAAGGATCTGCTCGGTGAGGATACGGCGCTTGTTGCCAGTCGTCGTACGCATCGTGAGGCTGAGACGCTTTCCGGCCTTGGCGTAGAAGCCGTCGGAGGCCTTGGTGTACCCGTCGCCCTCGAGCAGTGACTTCACCTTCGCGGGGTTCGGCTTGTAGACCACAAATCCTGATGAATCCGAGTACTTCGACAGGATCGGCGCGTTCAGCGACTGCGACGCCTTGGTCACGCCCAGCCCACCAAAGAGGCTCTTGATCATCGCATCACGGTCGATCGAGTACGCGATGGCCTGACGGACTTTCAAGGAGTCGAGCGGCGCCGACGCGTTGTTGAGCCACAACGCCTCCGAGTTACCGGTGTCCGCGGTGAAGTAGCTGTTGGCACCGGAGGTAGAGCCCTTGACTGCGGCGATCACCTCGGGCTGCGGCTGCGGGTAGATGGCCGCGACCTCGCCGGACTTGAACGCCTGGAACTCGGCCGCGGTGTCGGCGAGGAATTTGAAGATCACCTTGTCGAGATGCGGCTTGTCGCCGTACCACTTCGGGTTCGGGGTCAGCGTGACTTGGGAACCCTTGGCCCACTTGGCGATCCACGGACCGCCGGACCACGAGTAGCCGTCCTTCATCTCTGCGTCGCGGTCCTTGCCCTGCAGGATGTGGGACGGGAAGATTCCGTAGAGACCACCGCCGAACAGACCTTTCCAGGAGGCGTAGGGCTCCTTGAACGTCACGACGGGTTGGGTTGGCTTCGAGTCGTCGACGCTCTCGATCTTGTCGTACCCGGTGGTGTCGTAGATGTCCTTGCCGGTCGCGATCTGATCCCAGGTGTACTTGAAGTCGGTTGCGGTGATCGGCTGACCGTCGGACCAGACGGCCTTCGGGTTGAGGTCGTACGTGACGACCTGCTTGCCGCCGACGGTCTTCGCGGTCGGCATCTTGGTGACGAGCACGTTGGGAACCTCGGTCCACACGCCGTTCTTCTTCGCGTAGTTGAAGACACGCGGCATCGTGTGTTCCTGAATCGTGTACACACCCCAACTCGATCCGCCGCAGCTGGAGATCCAGTCGGCGCAATCCGGTTCCTGCTCCGCACCGAGCACGAGCGTGCCGCCGGTCGGGACGGATCCGCCCCCGCCACTGCTGCCACTACTGCTCCCACACGCGGCCGCACCAATGGCGAACAACGCGATGAGGGCTACCAACGAACGCCGGTTACGAATCACCTGAGACCTCCCCGTCTCTCGATTCCGAACTACAGAAACTGCAGTGTGAACACGCTGGGGTCTCAGGCGACCCGAAGCCCCAGCAACACAGTGGTGAACCCGAATGCGATGGCCGTGATGACGGTGATGCGGTCGAGGTTGCGCTCGACCGCGGTTGAACCTGCCATCGATCCGCCGAGCGATCCCCCACCAAACATGTCCGAGAGTCCGCCGCCGCGCCCCGCGTGCAGGAGCACGAGGAAGATCAGCAGCATCGACACCAGGATGTGGATCACCAGGATGATTGCCGTCACGGTTTCGTATCTCCTTTGAAGCCGGGTCGGAATCTACTCGCCCGGACTGGGCCGTTCGGACCGGATCGGCCGAAACTCGTCGACGGAAACGTAGCGTTCACACCCGATATCGGATGATTCGCGCAAAATCTTCGGGGTCGAGCGATGCGCCGCCCACGAGCGCACCGTCGATCCCGGGACGCTCCATCAGCGCACCGATGTTGCCCGGCTTCACGCTCCCGCCGTACTGGATGCGGACTTGCTCCGAGGTGTCGGCGCCGGCAATCGCGGCGACGGCGGCCCGCACGACGGCGATCGTGGCCTCGGCATCGTCTGGCGTGGCGTTGCGACCGGTGCCGATCGCCCAGATGGGTTCGTACGCGATCACGGTCTTCGCGATCTGTTCGGTCGCCACTCCGGCAAACGCGGCGCGGACCTGACCTTCCACCTTCGTGTCGGTCTCACCAGCTTCGCGCTCCTCGAGGGTCTCGCCCACGCAGAGGATTGGCGTCATCGCGTGTTTCCAGATCGCCTTGACCTTGAGGTTGACCATCTCGTCGGTCTCGCCGAAGATTTCGCGCCGCTCGGAATGGCCGGCGATCACGTACTTCACCGTCAACTTCGCCAGCATCGCGGGACTGACCTCGCCGGTGAACGCTCCTTGTTCTTCCCAGTGACAATGCTGCGCACCGAGCGCGACGGGAATGCGATCCGAATCGATCGTCGTCTGCATCGAACGCAGGTCCGTGAATGGTGGGCACACCACCACCTCCACGCCGTCGGTGTCTTTCTTGTCGAGGAGGTACGACAGCTTCTGGGTGTACTGAATCGCGACGAAGTGGTCGTGATGCATTTTCCAATTCGCCGCGATGATCGGCATGCGTTCCGACATGAGTTACGCCATTCCTTTTCGTAGTGCGGCGAGGCCGGGGAGATCGCCTAGCTCGATGAGTTCCAGCGCGGCGCCGCCGCCGGTGCTGATGTGATCGATCTCGGCCGCGAGGCCGAATTGGCGGACCGCCGCGGCGCTGTCGCCGCCGCCGATGATCGTGAAGCCATGACAGTCGGCCACGGCCTGGGCGACAGCTTGGGTGCCGGACGCGAACGGGGCCATCTCGAAGACGCCCATTGGGCCGTTCCATAACACCATGCGCGCCTCGGCGATCGCGTCCGAGAAGATCGCGGCCGACTCTGGTCCGATATCGAGCCCCAACCAAGCGTCGGGGATGCCGGCTGCACCCACAATGCGCGTGGCGGCCGTCTCGGTCATCTCCAGCGCGATCACGACGTCGACGGGGATGTGGACGCGGCCCGTCGCGAGCAGGCGCCGGCAGTCCTCCACGCGATCGAGTTCCACGAGCGAGTCGCCGACCGAGTGACCCTGCGCGAGGAAGAACGTGAACGCCATCGCGCCGCCCACGAGGATCGTGTCGCATCGTTCGAGCAGCGCGTCGATCACGCCGAGCTTGTCGCTCACCTTCGCGCCACCGAGCAGCGCCACGAAGGGATGCTTCGGCGCGTCGAGCATGCCGGAGAGCACCTCGACCTCGCGTTCGAGCAAACGTCCCGCGGCACTCGGAACGACGCACGGGGGGCCTACGACGGACGCGTGCGTCCGGTGACACGCGCCGAACGCATCGTTCACGTAGACGTCGACCGGCTCGCACAACGACACCGAGAACGCGGGATCGTTGGCGGTCTCGCCGGGATGGAAGCGCAGGTTCTCGAGCATCATGACGTCGCCGGCTGCGAGGCCGAGCTGCATATCGGCCGCGGTGAACCCGACCACCTCGGGCGCGAGCGGAATGGCGACGTCGAGGAGTTCGGCCAATCGCTTCGCGACTGGAGCGAGGGAGTACTGCGGATCGGGCGCACCCTTGGGTCGCCCGAAGTGGCTGCAGATCACCACCGCCGCGCCCTGATCGCGCAACCACTGGATGGTGGGAAGTGCGCTCGCGATGCGGAGGTCGTCGGTGATCACGCCGTCACGCATCGGCACGTTGAAATCGGCGCGCAGGAGGACGCGCCGATCCTTCAGGTTCGGCAGATCTTCGAGATGCGGTACTCCGGCAGGCATGCAACTCCCCCGGTTCGGCGCGCGACTACGCGCCGATAAAGGCGACGAGGTCCACCAGGCGGTTCGAGTAGCCCCACTCGTTGTCGTACCAACCGAGGACCTTCACCGTGGGACCGTTCACCATTGTGTCGACCGCGCTGTAGACACACGACGACGGGTTGCCGACAATGTCGGCCGAGACCAGCGGCTCATCGCTGTACTCGAGCACGCCGCGGTACGAGGAGTTCCCCGCGGCTACTGCATACGCCGCGTTCACTTCTTCGACGGTGGCCTCGCGCTTGAGGGTGGCGACGAGGTCGGTGATCGATCCGGTCGGGGTAGGCACGCGCAAGGCCATGCCGTCGAGGCGCCCCTTGAGTTCCGGCAACACGAGCCCGATGGCACGCGCGGCGCCGGTGCTGTTGGGGATGATCGAGAGTGCGGCGGCGCGCATACGACGTAAGTCGGGCTTGCCGCTCCGGGTTGCGACCGCTTGGTCTTGCAGCTGCTGGTCCGACGTGTACGCGTGCACCGTGGTGATGAATCCACGCTCGATCCCGAAGCTGTCGTGCAGGACCTTCGCGAGCGGCGCGAGGCAGTTGGTGGTGCACGACGCGTTGGAAATCACGGTGTGGGCCGCGGGGTCGAAGTCGCCGTCGTTCACACCCATGCAGATCATGGTGTCGGCATCGCCACTCGGAGCAGAGATGACGACTCGCTTTGCGCCCCCGGCGAGGTGCTTGGCCGCGTCGCCACGGGCGGTGAAGAGGCCGGTCGATTCGATGACGACGTCGACTCCGTTGGCTCCCCACGGAATCTGGTCGGGGTCGCGCTCTTCGAGCTTCTTGATCTCGGTGCCGTCGATCGAGAACCCGCCGTCGGTTTCGGCCACCTCGTTCGGCAGCACGCCGCCGACGGAGTCGTGTTTGAGGAGAAACGCCATGGTGTGCGAGTCGCCGAAGGGGTCGTTGTCCGCCACGAGCTCCACCCCGGCGTCGGCACCGCGGGCGAGCAACGCCCGCGTGAACGACCGACCGATCCGGCCGAAGCCGTTGATCCCAACCCGTACCGTCATGACCCCTCCGTTTCCGGGCGTCATTGCCCGGTTCCACTGATGTGATACCAGGCGCAGTGCTGGCCCGATGTTTGCGGCGGCCGTACGGCCGGTTCAGGACTCCAGCAGAGCTGCGAGCACCGGCGCCAGTTTGGCCGGTTCATGGGCCCCGACGTCGGGTCGGGCGACGTCGGCCACGAGCAGATGGACACCGTGAGCCTCAGCAACCGCCGGATCCACCGGGAGCCGACTGCGCAGATCAACCACCAGATGGTCGAGCCGGACGCCGCATTCGAGCACGACGTCGAGGTGATCGGCCGCGTCGAGCCCCTCGGTTTCCGGGATTTGCGCACCGAGGTTGGCGATCTGGACGATCGGCGCTGCGCTCGCACTCAACGCGGTTTGCACGTCACGCGCGCAGAGGGCCGGGAGCAGACTGGTGAACAAGGACCCCGGAGCCAGCAGGATCTGATCGGCGTTCCCAATCGCATCGGCGACGGCAGGCGGCGACGGCGCATCCGGTGGTACCAGGGCGACTCGGCGGATCCGGTGGGGCGAGTTCTGGATCGCGACCTGGCCGTCGATCTCGCCGCCGTCGAACTCCGCCTTGAGTACCACGGGCTCCGCAGTGGCGGGCAGGACCCGACCGACGGCGCCGATAAGCCGGCCGGCCTCGGCGAGCGCTTGCTCCCAATCGCCGGTGGCCTCCGCGAGTCCCACGAGGAGCAGGTTGCCGAGGGCATGACCGCTGAGGTCTCCCACCGCGAATCGGTGTTCAAACGCACGAGAGAAGACGGCGCGGTCGTCGCCGAGCGCGACGAGACACTTCCGGAGATCGCCGACGCCGAACACCCCGAGATCGCGGCGCAACCGACCGCTGGATCCCCCGTCATCCGCGACACTCACGATCGCGGTGACGTCGTCAGCGTACGTACGCACCGCGCGCAAGGTCATCGCCAGTCCGTGTCCCCCGCCGATCGCAACGACGCGTCTCCCCGGCCCTTCGGCGGTGGGTTCAGTCACGATCGACGTCGCGGTGGCGCGTGTGGGGACGGTACCCGAGGTCGGTGAGCATGCGCCCGAGTTGTTCGGCGATGGTCACGCTCCGATGCCGCCCGCCGGTGCAGCCGATCGCGATCGAGAGATACGCCTTGCCTTCGCGTTCGTACGCCGGGAGGGTGAGCTCGAACAAGCGTTGTAACTCTTCGAGGTACGCCTTCGCGTCGGCCTGCGCGAGGACGTACTCGCGCACGGGCGCATCCCGACCGTCGAGCGGACGGAGCTCGTCGACCCAGTGAGGGTTCGGCAGGAATCGGCAATCGAAGACGAGGTCCACGTCGAGCGGGAGCCCGTGTTTGAAGCCGAAGCTCACGATGTCGATCTGGAGGGCGGCGGCCGCCCTGTCCGACGCGAAGATCGCGACCAACCGGTCGCGCAATTCATGCACGTTGAGTATCGAGGTGTCAATGACGACGTCGGCGCGGCCCTTGAGCTCTTCGAGAAGCGCACGCTCCTTCTGAATGCCTTCGAGGAGCCGATCCGCGTCGGCCAACGGATGCGGCCGCCGCGAGGCATCGAAGCGCCGGATCAATGCATCGTCGGACGCTTCGAGGAAGAGCACCCGAGTGCGCGCGCCGATCGCTCGTAGCTCCGCCAGTGCCTGGTCGAGATCTTCGACAAAGGAGCCGGTGCGCACGTCGACACCGAAGCCGTAACGCTGCGGACTGCTCCCCCCGCGGGCGAGTTCGGCGACCTTGCCGATGAGGGCGGGCGGAAGGTTGTCGATCACGAAGAAGCCGACATCTTCGAGCACGTTGGCCGCGGTGGCGCGACCGGCGCCGGACATTCCGGTGATCACCGTCACGTCGAGGCCGCTCGTGAACTCCGGAGGCGGGGCGACGGTCATGGCGGAGATGATGGTAGAGCGCGGGCGCTCGGGAGCGGTTCTCCGTGGAGCGTGGCGTAGAGGTCGGCGGCGACGGCGTCGGGCAGCCAGGTCAGCGAACCGAGCGTCTCCTGGTCTTGTTCACGCAGCTTCTTCACCGATCCGAAATGTTTGAGCAGGCGGGTCCGCCGGGCCGGACCGAGTCCCGGCACTTCGTCGAGCACGGACGACGTCATCTTCTTGTCGCGCAGGCTGCGGTGATACGTGATCGCGAACCGGTGCGCTTCGTCGCGGACTTGCTGGAGCAGGTAGAGCGCGGGGGAATCACGCGGGATGCGGACCGGCTCGGATTCGCCCGGGCGGAACACTTCCTCGAATCGCTTCGCGAGCCCCACCACGCTGATCTCTTCCAGCCCGAGATCCTCGAGGACGCGGACCGCCACACCGAGTTGGCCCTTTCCCCCGTCGATGACGAGCAGGTTGGGCGGATACGCGAATCGCTTGCCGGCGCGCGCACCTTCGTCGCGCTCATCGAGGTACCGCCGGAAGCGACGCGTAAGCACCTCCTCCATCGCGGCGAAGTCGTCCTGTCCGTCTTGATGGCGGATCTTGAAGCGTCGGTACTCGGACCGCTTGGGGATGCCGTCTTCGAGCACGGTCATCGACGCGACGATTTCGGTCCCCTGCAAGTTGGAGATGTCGAAACACTCGATCCGGAGTGGCGCTTCGGGCAGTTCGAGGGCTTCTTGCAGCGAGGTGAGCGCTTGGGCGCGCGCGTTGTGGTCTGACGCGCGCTTGAGCTTGTGGCGTTGGAATGCTTCCTGCGCGTTGTGCTCCACGGTTTCGAGCAGTGCGCGTTTCTCGCCGCGCTGCGGTACCCGCACCTTCACCTTGTGGCCACGGACGAGCGTGAGGAACTCTTCGTAGAGTGCGTGATCCTCGGGCTCGACACGAACGAGGACTTCCTTCGGTACGTCGTCGGGCGTGGCGTCGCCGTACATCTGCTCCAGCACCGCGGCGGTGAGCGCGGGCGGATCGAGATCCTCCACCTTGTCGACCACGAGACCCTTGCGGCCGACGACGCGACCGCGCCGCACGAAGAAGATCTGCACCGAGGCTTCGAGCTCGTCTTCCACCAGACCGATCACGTCGAGATCCTCGGCCTTGTCGCCCACCATCTGCTGGCGTTCGATGGCCTTGCGCACGGAGGCGAGTTGGTCGCGCAGTCGGGCGGCACGCTCGAACTCCAGCTCGTCGGCGGCCTCGGCCATGAGCGTTTCGAGCCGCGCGACCACCGGCGAACTCTCACCGGCGAGGAAGGCGAGCATGTCGTCGACCAGCGCCCGGTAGTCATCGGGCGTCACCGCGTTCACGCACGGCGCGGCGCACTTCTCGATGTGCGCGTAGAGACACGGTCGACCGAGGCGTTGATGGCGTTGGAACTTGCCGTTGGTGCACGTCCGTATCGGAAACGTGCGCAGGAGAAGGTCGAGGGTCTCGCGGATCGCGTACGCGTGCGCGTAGGGACCGAAGTACCGCACGCCTTTGCGCTTCGCGCCGCGCATCACCATGGCGCGCGGCCATTCCTCGTCGAGCGTGACCGCGAGAAACGGATACGACTTGTCGTCCTTCAACCGGATGTTGAAGCGCGGTCGGTGCTCCTTGATCAGGTTGTATTCGAGGAAGAGCGCCTCGACCTCGTTGCGGACCTCGATCCACTCCACAGTGGTCGCGGCCGTCACCATCTGACGGGTACGCAGCGGCAGCGTGGCCGGTGGACCGAAGTAGTTCGACAATCGACTGCGCAGGCTCTTGGCCTTGCCCACGTAGATCACGCGGCCGTGCTGATCCTTGAACTGATACGACCCGGGGGTGTCCGGAATGGTGCCCGCGGGTGGGCGGCTCAGCACGTGGTCAGCCCCGCTCGACGACCGTACGGACGATGGCGATCACTTCGTCCTGCTGCGCGCCGGTCAGATGCGCCGAACACGGGAGACACATCACGGTGGCGCCGATGCCAACCGCAACGTCGCCACCGAGCACCGGGAGCTGCGCGTACGGCGCCTGGATGCGCATCGGCGGCCAGATCGGCCGGGTCTCGATGCCCTGTTCCCCAAGGGCCTGGCGAACCGCGTTGCGGGTGGCGCCGTCGTGGAATCGGACAGTGGAGAGCCACCCCGACCGACGGGCCCACGGCTCGTCCGGACCGCCGGTGAGGCCGAGATCCGTGAGGGCGTCCCGATAGCGCGCCGCGATTTCGCGTCGCCGTTCGATGAGGTGCGGCAACCGCTGCATCTGCACCATGCCAAGCGCGGCGGCGATGTTGGAGAGCCGGTAGTTGTACCCGACGGCGTCGTGGCGATAATCGGTGTCGGGAATCTTCGCTTGACTGCCGAGATGACGGGCGCGGGCGAGTGTCTCCTCGTCGCGGGCCACGAGCATGCCGCCACCGCCCGTCGAGATCGGCTTGTTGAAGTTGAACGAGTAGATGCCGATATCTCCGACCGTGCCCGGCACTGTTCCATCGAGCGCGCCACCGACCCAACGCGAACCCAACGCCTCCGCGGCGTCTTCGATGATCGCGACGTTGTGTTCGTGCAACGCGACGAGCATCGGTTCGAGGTTGGCCGGATGACCAAGAAGGTGCACGGGCATGATCGCCTTCGGCATTGCTTCGCCCGCGTTCGCCCGCCGAGCGAGCTCCTCGATGACCAGGTTGGGGTCGAGATTCCACGAGCGCGGTTCACTGTCGACGAGCGTGACGCGCGCGCCGCAGTACGTGGCGGCGTTCAGAGACGCGATGAACGTGAGGTCGGAAACCCATAACTCGTCGCCGGGTGCCACGCCCGCCACGAGGAGGCCGAGGTGCAGCGCCGCGGTGCCGGTGATGACCGCCAGGGCGCCGGTGGCTCCGACGGCTTCGGCCATGGCCGCCTCGAACGCGGGAAGGTCGGGCCCGAAGACGAGGTGACCGTCGCGCACCGCGCGGGATACGGCCTCGACTTCCTCCTCACCCAGCGTCGGCTCCGACAGCCGAATCCTCGGATCTCCCATGCGGACATTCTCCCAGACGCTGGCCGGTCACGGACCCGATTCAGCACGCGACGGGGTGACAGCTCCCGAACGGAGCGAGGAACGAGTGGAGTGAGCCGCGAGGCAGCGAGAAGACGCAAGTCACATCCGTCGGAGTGCGAGCGAACGAGCAGTCAAGGTCGGTTATCCTCACAGGAGGCCGGCCTGGAATACCGGCTACATACTCGGATCCGATGCCGACAACCCCGTGGAGTGGCGACCAGGCTGTCCCCACCGGCAGATCTCGGATTCGTCCCCGAAGGGGCAATTTCATGTTGCGACTGCAGACACCTCTGCCGGACCGATACACGACCGCCGATCCCGACGCGTTGCGACACATGATTCGCGCCGCGAAGACCGAGCTCGGCTCGCGTCTGTTGATTCTCGGCCATCACTATCAGCGTGACGAAGTGATGGAGTGGGCCGACATGCGCGGCGACTCGTTCAAGCTCGCACGGTTCGCGGCCGACAGCGACGCCACCGACATCGTGTTCTGTGGCGTGCACTTCATGGCGGAGTCGGCGGATATTCTCACCGGTGATCACCAGCGCGTGATTCTCCCCGACCTCAACGCGGGTTGTTCGATGGCCGACATGGCCGACCTCGATCAGGTCGAGGAGGCGTGGGACGACATCGCGAGCGTCACCGATATCGAGCGTGTGGTCCCGATCACGTACATGAACTCCTCGGCCGCGATCAAGGCGTTCGTGGGCGAGCACGGTGGCGCCGTGTGTACGTCGAGCAACGCGCGGGCGGTGCTCGAGTGGGCGTTCGGCCGCGGCGACAAGGTGCTGTTTTTCCCCGATCAGCACCTCGGCCGTAACACGGGGATTGCAATGGGCTACGCAGAATCCGAGATGCAGGTGTGGAACCCGCACAGGGAATTCGGGGACCTCGACGAGGCTGCGGTAAAGGAAGCCACGTTCCTGTTGTGGCGCGGATGGTGTTCCGTGCATCAGCGCTTCACGCCGGATCACGTGGCGGCGTTCCGCGCCGAGCACCCCGACGGCACAGTGATCGTCCACCCCGAGTGCTCGCACGAGGTCGTGAGTGTGGCCGATCACGTGGGGTCCACCGAGCGGATCCTCGATTGGACCGCGGCTGCTCCCGCCGGCAGCGTGATCGGTGTGGGGACCGAGATTCACATGGTGCAACGCCTGGCGGCCGATCACCCCGACAAGACGGTCGTGTCCCTCGACCCGCTGGTGTGCCCGTGCTCCACGATGTTCCGGATCGATGCGCCCCATTTGGCTTGGTGTTTGGAGTCGCTGCTGGCGGGCCACGCCGTCAATCAGATCACCGTCGACCCGCAGACGTCCGAGAACGCGCGGATAGCGCTGCAACGCATGCTCGACATCACCTAGACGAACGCCGACCACGCGTCGGGCCCTTGCGGAGGGTCCATCAAACCGGCTGATAGCGCAGTCAGAATGGCCGCAATGGACCTTTCTGATTCCACGATTCTCCTCACGGGCGGTACCGGATCGTTCGGGAACGCATTCATCAAACGCGTGACGGCGGAATGGCCGTCCGCGACCATCCGGATCTTCTCGCGCGACGAGCTCAAGCAGCACGACATGCGGGCACGCCTCGGGGACGGAAACCTCCGCTACATCCTCGGCGACGTGCGCGACCGCGACCGGTTGCGCCGAGCCGCGAACGGTGTGGACTACATCATCCACGCGGCAGCCATGAAGCAAGTGCCCGCGTGTGAGTACAACCCGTTCGAAGCGGTGCAGACCAACGTGCTCGGCGCGCAGAACGTCGTCGACGTCGCGATCGACGCCGGGGTGCATCGGGTCGTCGCGCTCTCGACCGACAAAGCGGTGAACCCGGTCAACCTCTACGGCGCAACGAAGTTGTGTGCCGAGAAGATCATCGTGCAAGGCAACGCGTATGCCGCCGGCGCCGACACGCGCTTGTCGTGCGTGCGGTACGGCAACGTGATTGGGTCCCGCGGTTCGGTAGTTCCGGTGTTCCAACGCCAGGCCGAGGAAGGTCGGATCACGATCACCGACGACCGGATGACTCGGTTCTGGATCACGCTCGGCGAGGCCGTCGAGTTGGTGTTCTACGCCATGGAGCGCAGCCGCGGCGGTGAGATCTACATCCCGAAGATTCCGTCGATGCACATCAACGACCTCGCCGACGCGGTCGCGCCCGGTGTGCCGCGGGAAGTGACCGGGATCCGACCCGGTGAGAAGCTGCACGAGCTCCTTCTCACCGCCGACGAAGCGCGTCACGCGATCGAGACCGACGACAAGTACATCGTGATGCCCGAGCACCCGTGGTGGGATTCCACCGCCGTCGGTGAGGGCAAGCCGCTGCACGACGGCTTCACGTATGCGAGCAACACGAACGACGCGTGGCTCGATGTGGCGGCCCTCATGGAGCTGATCGGGTGATTCCGTACGGCCGCCAGTCGGTCGACGATGACGACATCGGCGCGGTCGTCGGAGTGCTCAAGGGCGACTGGCTCACGCAGGGTCCCCACGTCACGGAATTCGAGGATGCATTCGCCGCTCGGGTCGGCGCGCGCCACGCGGTGGCCTTCGCCAACGGCACCGCTGCCTTGCACGGCGCGTGCGTGGCGGCGGAGCTGGGTCCTGGTCATGTGGTGGCAACGTCGACGCTGTCGTTCGTGGCCAGTGCGAACTGCGCCCGGTGCGTCGGTGCCGACGTACGGCTCCTCGACATCGACCCACAGACGTTGAACATGGATCCACGCGCCCTTCCCACTGACCTCGACGCGCTCGTCGCGGTCCACTACGCGGGGCTGCCGGTGGATCTCGCGCGCCTTGGTCATCGTCCCCGCGTCGTCATCGAGGACGCCGCCCACGCGGTGGGTGCGATCACACCCGACGGTCCCGTCGGCAACTGCGCGCACAGCGATCTCTGTTGCTTCTCGTTTCATCCGGTGAAGACGATGACCACCGGTGAGGGGGGCATGGTCACCACGAACGACGACGCACTGGCGGCGCGCCTGCGCCGGTTCCGTCATCACGGGATCGAACCGCGACCGGAGCAGGGTGGATGGGTGTACGACGTGGTGGAACTCGCGTACAACGCCCGCCTGACCGATCTGCAGGCTGCACTCGGAACGTCGCAACTCTCCAAGTTGGATCGATTTCTCGACCGACGTCAAGCGCTCGCCGATCGCTACGACGTGCTGCTCGCCGACTTGCCGGTCAAGTGTCCGCCCCGGGCACCGACCGGCTTTCGTCACGGACTGCATCTCTACCCGGTGAGGGTGGCGCGGCGCGCGGAGGTGTACGCGGCGTTGCGTGACGCCGGCATCGGCGTGCAGGTCCATTACGTGCCGATCCACCAACTGTCGGTATCGCAACCGGTCGTCGGTTCGTTTCCGAATGCCGACGCGACGTACGCCGAGTTGCTCTCGCTCCCCCTGTTCGCGGACCTGACCGAGACGGAACAGGACGAAGTCGTCGCCGCGCTCGGCGACGCGTTGGCGCGATGACCGGAATCTCGATCGCCGGTCGGATGGTCGGGGCGGGTACGCGGTGCTACGTGATCGCCGAAGCGGGCGCGAACCACGATCGGGATTTGGACACCGCATTGCGCTTGATCGACGTCGCGGTCGAGGCCGGTGTGGACGCCGTCAAGTTCCAGACCTACTCGGGCAAGAACTTGTACTCACGGTTCACACCACGGTTCGAGTACCTGGGTGAACTCGGCGCCGATTCGGCGGCACAGCTCCTCGACGACATTGCTCTCCCCCGGGAGTGGCAGGCGCGCCTGGCCGAGCACGCTCGTGACCAGGGCATGCAGTTCTTCTCGAGTCCGTTCGATCGCGACGCAGTCGACGAGCTGGATGCGCTGGATGTGCCGGTGTTCAAGGTCGCGTCGTTCGAGATCGTCGATCTGGAGTTCATCGAGTACATCGGGAGCAAGGGTCGGCCGATGATCATCTCTACCGGTATGGCCACGTTCGAGGAGATCGACGATGCAGTGACGGCGGCCCGACGTGGTGGCGCGACGCAGCTGGCGCTCCTCCAGTGCGCATCGGTGTATCCGGCGCCGCCCGAGACGATCAACTTCCGCGCGATGGCGTCGATGCGCGATCGGTTCGGAGTACCTGTCGGCTTGTCCGATCACTCGACCGGCATTCACATCGCGAGCGCGGCGGTTGCCGCTGGCGCGGAGCTGATCGAGAAGCACTTCACGCTCGACCGTGGCCGCTCGGGACCGGACCATGCGTTCGCCATCGAACCGGACGAACTCACCGCGCTGGTGCGCAACATTCGCGACGTCGAGGCCGCCGCCGGTACCGGCGAGAAAACCGGCCCCAATGATGCGGAATCGGTGGAGATGTATCGCAACGCACGGCGCTCGATTGTGGCGGCCGTCGAGATTCCCGCGGGTGCCACGATCACCCGCGCGATGCTCACGGTGAAGCGACCGGGCTACGGCATCAAACCTCGGGAACTCGAGGCGGTGATCGGACGGGTTGCGGTCCGCCTCATCGAAGACGATGAGGTCATCAGCTGGGACATGGTGTGAAGTTCGTCCTCGCGGGCGATCTAGGACCCACCGTCGGACTCGGCCATCGACGACGGCTCGAAGCCATCGGTGAGGTCTTGCGGTCTCGCGGTCATCACGCCGACTTCGTCGCGGTGGACGACGAATCGATGCCGCCGGGTGACGTGCTCGTCGTCGATTCCTACCGGACGCGAGCTGACGACCGCGCCCGGTACCCGGGACCACTCGTGGCCGCGATCGACGAGCTTGGACGCGATCTGTGTGTCGAGATCGTGATCGATCCCACGCCGGGCGCCACCTGGCATGCGGGGGGCCATGCGAAGCGTGAGTTCGCCGGTGCGGGTTACGCGATCGTTGCATCCGAGTTCGCGAAGCCACCGCGCCCACCGCGCCCACATCCCCAGCGCGTGTTGGTGACGTTGGGCGCAAGCAGTGCCGGAGCGGTGGCGCCCTCCCTCGCAGCTGCACTGGCTGACCGCTACCCGGAGCTACGGGTGCAGACCGCGGTGGGTCCGTGGCTTGATACGGAACCACGGCCCGGAGTGGAGTTCGCGGACGCGCCCGACGGTCTGGTGGAGTTCATTCGAGATGCCGACATCGTGATCACCGCCGGCGGTGTCACGTTGCTCGAATCCTGCGCCTCCGCCCGCCCGACGGTGGTGGTTCCCCTCGCCGACAACCAGCGCAAGGCAGTGGCGTTCCTCGCGGGTCTCGGCGCGGCGCGTGCGTGCTCGCTCGACGAAGTTCCGGACGTGCTCGGTGAACTGCTCGCGGACGAGGTCGGACGGGACCGACTCGGTCGAGCCGCGAGAGCCACCATCGATGGCGCGGGAGCGGCGCGCGTCGCCGGCGCATTGATCGAGCTCGCGGAGAACGGACGCTGACGGTGGCCGCTCCGAGCCGCACCGTCGCCGTCATCCAAGCGCGTACTGGCAGTACCCGGTTGCCGGGCAAGGTACTGATGCCACTTGGCGGTCGTCCGATGCTGTCGTACCAACTCGACCGGCTGCGGGGGGTACTGCCGTTCCCGATTGTGGTCGCCACCAGCAGGTTGGAGCGTGACGATCCGGTCGCAACGCTCGCGGCCGGGGCTGGCGTCGATTGTGTGCGTGGATCGGAATCCGACGTGCTCGCGCGCTTCGGCGCGGTGCTCGATGCGTACGCGCCGGAGACCCTGATCCGCCTTACGGGCGATTGCCCGCTCACCGATCCGGCGTTGGTCCTCGACGTCGTTGCCGCGCACCAGGCGCGCGGCGACGACTACACGAGCAACGTGTTCCCGCGCACGTTCCCCTGTGGTCTCGACGTCGAGGTCGTGCGCGCCCCTGCGTTGTGCATCGCCATCGCCGAGGCGATCGACCCCGACGAACGCGAACACGTCATGCCGTTCGTGTACCGCCGCCCGTCGCGGTTCCAACTCGGCAACGTGGAGTCGGGGTTCGACCTCGGACACGCGCGCTGGGTCGTGGACACAGCCGGCGACATGGCGAATGTTCGAAGGATGGTCGATCACTTTGCGCCGCGTGACGACTTCACCTGGCGGGAGGCCCTCGATGCATTCCCCGTCACTCCCCTTGGTCGCATCGGTGTCACGTTGCGGCGAGCGATGGCCGGCGATGCCGCGTTGCTGCTCGAGCTGCGCAACGACCCCGACGCCGTCCGCACCAGCAAGACCGGTCGGGCCGTGGCGCCCGAGGAACACCGCGCGTGGCTGGCCGCTCGTCTCGAGTCCCCCGGAACCCGGCTCTGGATCGTGCAGGACGGTCCGGTGGACGTCGGGCAGCTGCGAGTGGACATCGACGATGGCGTGGGCACGGTCAGTATCTCCATCGCGGCGGATCACCGCGGACGCGGACTGGCCCGCGCCGCGCTCAGTGCAGTCCAGCGCGCCCTCTCCGGCGACATGCAGATCACGCGACTCCACGCCGACGTCCATCGGGAAAACGTTGCATCACGCAGGGTGTTCGAGGGTGCCGGCTTTACCACCCTGGGTGAAACGGGTGACTTCCTCGGCTGCGAATGGCTTCAGGTGACGGGCGCAAACGGTCGAGAACAGGCTTGATGGCCACCACGCTCGACCCCTCAGTCCGCACGATCCGGTACTGCCGCCGGTGTGTGATGCCGGAGACCAAGCCCGACATCCTCTTCGACCGCGACCAGGTCTGCAGCGCGTGTCGCAACTTTGCCGCGCGCGAGGACATCGACTGGGACATCCGCAAGCGACAACTGCTTGAGATCGTGGAGCGCTATCGCTCGCACGACAACACGCGTCACGACTGCATCGTCCCGGTAAGTGGCGGGAAGGACAGCCATTTCCAACTCATCCGCTTGCTCGAACTCGGTCTCAATCCGCTGTGTGTGACAGCCACGACGGATCACCTCACGGACGTCGGTCGGCGCAACATCGAGAACATGAAGTCACTCGGCGTGGACTACATCGAGATTTCGACGAACCCCGTCGTGCGGCGCGCCCTGAATCGCATCGCCCTCGAACAGGTCGGCGA